>JBGSXK010000254.1:0-6525 GCA_041751455.1 Anaerolineae bacterium | reverse complement strand
GCCCGCGTTCAATTCAGCGCTCATGACTTATTACTTCCTGAGGTAGTCCTGCATCCTGTCCCATTATTATAGCCCCTGGTGCCACCTGCCCGGCATATCAACGCCCCTCATTTCTCAGCACTCAAAAAGGGGACATCTGTCCACCTTTTCGCCTGCGAAATCACTTATACTGGTACTACCTGGCACTGCAAAAGCTTGTGGAGCGCTGAGCCTGACGGATTTGGCGGGATAATTTTCCTTCCCGCCACCACCACCATCACAGGCCCAGCCGCTGGACAAATGCCGTCAGAACAGCCGAGGCCTGCCCGACAATTGGCTTCCCATGCCCGAAAAGGAGGATGTCTGGTTGCAGCGCGGCCAGCTTTTTTACAGAACGCTTGTTTTCGTCCATGTCCGCTGTAAAGAGCGCAAACGGCAGCGTCATACGATTGAGCAGATAAAAGATCACATCGCCCACAATCAGCAGGCGGTGCTCTGGTTGCCAATACGAAACGTGACCAGGAGCATGTCCCGGGGTTGCCACCACCTGCAGGCCGCCCAGGATCGGCAGCACCTCGCCATCTTCCACAGTCCGGCTTACCGGCGTGGGCTTGAGCATTGTCTTGGGCATGGTGATTCGTCCAGGTCGGCCGGGAATAGGCATTTTGCCCTCAACCACAGGCCTCTCCAGCGCATGACACCACACCTCTGCGCCCGTGGCCTGCTGCACCACGGGCAGCGATCCCACATGATCGGGATGTGCGTGTGTAATCAGGATACGCTTCACGTCAGTCGGTGAATGCCCGGCGGCTTTTAGTTGCGCAAGGATTTTACTGCCCGCGTTGCTGATACTGGTATCCACCAGCGTCAGGCCGTCCGCATCTTGCAGCAGATAAACACGTCCTGCCAGCAAGCCAGTGAAGGTATAAACATCAGGTACAACTTGTTGCATTTCTTCTCTCTTTCAGAAACATGCCATTAGGGGAGCTTATCGCATGATAAACACATCTTCATATTCTACATTGGGAGTTTTGCTTCTTTGTGTTGGGCTTTTAGGGAGAAGAGGGTAACTTTCCCGCCACCACCTCGGCGGAGCAGCAAAAACCCTCTTTGTCCGTCAAAGAGGGTCGCAGGGAAACGCTTTTATGGCAGCCTGGTGCCTAACTCACACGTTCCGCTTTCAGATCCAGCCAGTCCATTTCGTCCTGCGTCAGCTTTACCTGCATCGCTTGGATATTCTGGCGGCATTCCTCGGCGCTGCGCGGAGCCAGCAGCGCATAAAGGTTCAGGGGCTGGCTCAGCACAAAGGATACCGCGATTTGCGCCACAGACAGTCCTTTCTCGTTCGCAAGCTCCTGTGCCCGGTCCAACCGCTGGAAGTTGGCCTCAGAGCAGTACGCATCGACCACGATCTTATCGTCGTAAGTCGTAAACGTATCAAGGTTATCGCGCCTGAAGCGCCCGGAGAAGAAGCCGCCTGCCATGCTCGACCACGTGAACAGCGGCATCTGGTTTTCATGATACCAGGCTCGCACCTCGGCGTTCCCCGGCCCGCTGATCGTGATGCACTCTGGCCACGGTTCTTTCACCTGGTCAGCCAGGCTCAGGTTCGGGCTGCTGGCGGCAAACGGCGTAAGGCCATGCTCGGCAGCATAGTCATTCGCCGCCTTGATGCGCTCCACCGGCCAGTTCGACCCGCCAAAAGCGTGGATACGCCCGGCCTGCATATGCTCGTTCAGCACTTCCACAATCGGTCCTACCGGGAAATCCGGGTCGTCGCGGTGCAGCAGATACAGGTCGATATAGTCGGTCTTAAAACGTGCCAGCGAATCATAAATGTCAGCGCTGATGTCCCAGGGGGTCACACGGCGGCGGTCACGGTTCAGATGTGCCCCCTTGCCGATAATCACCACCCTGTCACGCAGCCCGCGCTCCCGCACCCACTGCCCCACCGTGCGCTCGTTATCACCGGTGCCATAAACATGCGCCGTATCAAAAGTGGTGATGCCCTGCTCAAACACAGAGTCCAGCAGCGCCAGCGAATAATCCAACTGATTGGAGTTAATCATTGTCGTGCCATGCACAATCCGCGAGACAGGCTTTGTCATACCGGGGATAGTCCCATATTCCATAATTTTTAGGCCTCCATTGGATATTTTAAGCCCCATTGGGCGCGTATTTCATCTAAGGTTTGCATAATGCTCAAAGTTTCATCCAGTGGTGTGATCTCGCTTTCCAGCTTGCCCGCACGTATGCATTCTGCGACTTCCACCGCTTCATAATTATAGCCGTTGCCTTTAATGGGCATTTCAATCTCGCTTTTTTCCTTACCATGCACCTCCAGCAGCATTTTCGTGGGCTGCCACCAGGGAGAACGAACCGTGATGCGCCCCAGTGTGCCGTTAATCACCGCCACATGCGGTGTACTGGTGCGGGTCGCCGTCGCTAAAACAGCGATCTCGCCATGTTCATAACCAAACAGCATCGCCGCCTGCTCGTCCACACCCGTCTCACCCAGGTGCGCCATGCTCAGAATACGGCTCGGCCTGCCCATCACCATCGAAGCCATCGACACCGGGTAAATGCCCACATCCAGCAGTGCCCCGCCGCCCAGCGCCGGGTCGAACAAACGGCCTTTGGGGTTAAAGCTGGTACGGAAGCCGAAATCAATCTCGACCAGGCGCACTTTACCGATTACGCCCTGCGCCAGCAAATCACGCACCTTATACATCAGGGGGAAATAACGTGTCCACATCGCTTCCATCAGGAACAAACGCTTCTCACGCGCTTTCTCGATCATCCGCTGCGCCTGTCCTGCGTTAATGGCAAACGGCTTCTCGCACAACACTGCCTTACCATGATCGAGGCACAGCAGGGTATTCTCCATATGCAGACTGTGCGGTGTAGAGATATACACCGCGTCAATCCCATCGTCGGCGGCCAGCCCTTCATACGAGGCATGACGGCGCGGCACTTTGAACCTCTCGCCAAACGCATCTGCCGATTCCTGCGTCCGCGATCCTACAGCAGCCAACTCCGCGTCCGGCACGCTGGTCAACCCACGCGCGAACTGACTGGCGATGTTCCCTGTGCCGATGATACCCCAGCGTATCTTTTCGTGCATATCACCTTTCCCCTGTTGCGTTTATCAATAGCGTTCGAGTATAACGCGCCCGGCGGATCCCTGCATGAACCATTCAGTCGCCCTTCTCCACCCTTTTCCGAAAATCAAAATCAGCACATACTGCAAACCCTTTATGGACTATAATAAACCAATATGAACCGAATGTGAAAGAGAGTATAATGCCCGTTTCTCGCAATATCCGGCTGTTGGGGTGGTTTAACTTCTGGGCAGACTTTCGGCCCTATGGCCCCATCGCAATCCTCTACTATTCCCAGGTATCCGGGTCATATGCCTTAGGAATGAGCATCTACTCAATGGTCATGCTGGCACAGTCTTTGTTTGAAGTGCCTACGGGTGTCCTTTCAGATCGAGTTGGGAGGAAGAAAACGGTAGTTTATGGCGCGGTGGCAGGAGTGTTCGCACTCACCTTCTATGCTATAGGCGGCACCTATCTGGCGCTGCTGATCGGCGCGATTTTTGAAGGATTGGGACGTGCATTTTACAGCGGCAATAACGACGCGCTGCTGTATGACAGCCTCGCAGAAATGGAACAACGTGGGTCATATCGGGAATTTCTGGGAAGAACCTCCTCCATGTACCAGCTCGCGCTGGCGATTTCAGCGCTGATCGGCAGCTTCATCGCGGCCATCTCGTTTCAGGTGGTGATGTGGGTCTCCGTCGTGCCGATGATGCTGGCGCTGGTCGTCAGCCTCCGCCTGATCGAGCCACGTGCGCATATCCAGCACAGCGCCAACGTATATGCTCACCTGTCGGTTGCGCTCAAAAACTTCGCACGTAATTCACGCTTGCGCTCCCTCAGCATCGCCGGGATACTCAGCTACGCCATTGGCGAGGCAAGTTGGCTGATCCGGTCTGCGTTCATCGCAACTCTGTGGCCGGTCTGGGCGATCGGCATCTCGCAAATGATCGCCAATGCAACAGCGGCGATAAGCTTTTATTTTGCGGGGCCGCTTATCCGTCGGTTTGGTGAATTTCGGTTGCTGGTGGGCGGCGTGTCGATCAGCGAAGCGGTGAATCTGTTCGGCCTGCTCATCCCCACTGTACTCTCACCCGCGTTAATGGCGTTGAATTCCTGCTTTTACGGTGTCAACGTGGTGGCGAAAAACGGCCTGATCCAGCAGGAGTTCAGCGACGAACAACGTGCGACGATGGGATCGTTCAACAGTCTCGCTGGCAGCCTTGTATTCACGGTCTTTTCCTTCCTGCTGGGCGCGCTGGCCGACTATATTGGCGTTACACGTGCCCTTGTGGTGGCCTCCCTGCTGTCGATTATACCGATGACCCTGCACTTCCGGGTACTTCGCCCGCAGGCCACACAACGTCCAGCAGTGCATCATGTTGAAAACGTGATTGAAACACCTTAGGATGCTGCAGGTCTGTATTAACCAGAATACCAATCAAAAACACCTCGGAGTTTTCCGAGGTGTGGGTGTATCTTCATCACTGAAGAGTGCAGACTAATCGCCCACCACAGGCTGAGTTTCAACTGTCACTACATCCGCATACGGGTTGTATTCGGCCTCGCGTTCCTCGCGGAACTGTTTGGTATACAGGCGGTAGTAGTGTCCGCGCTGGCGCATCAGTTCGCTGTGCGTGCCCATCTCATCAATCGCGCCATCCTTCAGCACGATAATGCGATCTGCCCGCTTGATGGTGGAAAGGCGGTGTGCAATCACAAAACTCGTTGAACGCTTCATCAGAGTTTCCATACCACGCTGGATGAGTGCTTCGGTCAGTGTATCTACCGAACTGGTTGCCTCGTCCATGATGAAGATTTCCGGTTGTGCCAGCACCGCCCGCGCCAGGCTGATAAGCTGCTTCTGCCCCACCGAGAGCATGTTACCGCCTTCACCTACCTGCGCGTCGTAACCATTCTCCAACGTTACGACGAAATCATGCGCCCCGGCCAGTTTCGCCGCATCTTCGATTTCCTCATCCGTCGCGTCCAGGCGCCCATAACGGATGTTGTCACGGATTGTGCCAGAGAACAGGTGTGGCGTTTGCAGCACCATCCCAACACGCGACTGGATGCCATGCAGTGTGAAATCCATGTAATCGCGCCCACCAATACGGATAACCCCGCTCTTGGGTTCATAGAAACGGCAGATCAGGTTCACAATGGTGGATTTACCCGCCCCTGTTGGCCCCACCAGGGCGATATTCTCCCCGACTTTCACCGTCAGTGAGAAATCACGCAGGACGGGTTTATCGGCCTCATAGTAGAACTGGACATGATCAAACTCGATGTCACCTGCCACCGTGCCGGGATCATAAGCGCCTTCACGATTTACCACTTCCGGCACTGCATCCATCAGCGAGAAGGTACGCTCTGCAGAGGCAATCGCCTGCTGCATCGAGGCATACACCCGCGCGATGTCCTGAATCGGCCACAACATAAAGGTCACATAAGCAATAAACGCCTGAATACCGCCAATAGTCATCGTTCCAGTCTGTGCCTGATAACCGCCATTGACGATAATTGCACCCAATGCAATCGCGCTGATCAACTGCACGGCAGGCAGAAACAGAGCAGACAACCATGCTGCCCGATAGGACGCTTTATACATATCCCGCGTGAGTACCCCGAATTCCTCCAGGTTTTTCTCCTCGCGCCCCAGCGCCTTGACCACTCGTACACCCGTGATATTTTCGTTGTACTGGCCAGTGATCTTGCTGTTAATCTTGCGCGCCTGCCGGAATTGCACAATGATACGCTGCTTGAACCAGAACGCCACGCCGATCAGCACCGGAATCAGCGCGAACACGATCAGCGCCAACTGCCAGTTGATCGTCATCATGAACACCAGTGAGATGCTGATGTTCATTACTCCCCAGGTCACATCCAGCATACCCCACGTCACCAGTTCGGCGATACGCTCGGTATCTGACGTGAGCCGGGACATAATCCAGCCCACGGGAGTACGGTCAAAGTACGAAAACGATAGATTTTGCAGATGATTAAAGAGCCGCTGGCGCAGGTCATACTGCACCTGATGTCCCAGCACTCCGGCCAGATAGATAAAGACGAACACCATCAACGCGAAAAACACCACGATCACGCCGTAAATCGTGAGGATTTCGCGCAGCGCTTCGGCATTGCCAGGGATAATCGCCTCGTCAATGATGCGCTTGGTCAGCAGTGTAAAGTACGACTCCAGAAACGACACGATGCCGATGGCCACCATAAACCCGGCCACAAAACGCCAGTGAGGCCGCACCAGACCCAGAATGCGCACCAGCGTCCTGCCATTAAACTGGCTGTCAAAATCTTCTTCCTCGAAATATGCGTCAGACACTGGCGATTTCCCTTTCCAATTCGTCCTCAATACGCGCCTGTACATCATAGACCTGGCGGTAAATGCCCGGCTCCAGCATGAGTTCGTCATGGGTGCCATGCTGGA
>JBGSXK010000253.1:0-2936 GCA_041751455.1 Anaerolineae bacterium | reverse complement strand
CTGTAGAGGGGCATTTATTCATGGTCGGCAGGCTGGACGCAGACAGCGAAGGACTTGTTGTGCTGACCAATGATGGCGATCTTGCGAATCGGCTTACACATCCCCGTTATCGCCACACCAAAACTTATAAAGTCACTGTCTATGGTCTGCCTACCCCTGAAGCAATTACACGGTGGGAAAACGGGATTCACCTGGGCGAGGACGGCCCATCTGCCCCTTGTGCCGTCAAAATCATCAAGGGTGACAAGAGTTTTACCGATCTGCGTATCATCATGACCGAGGGCAAGAAACGTCAGATTCGCCGGATCGCCACTGAACTCGGTTATCCCGTGCGGCGACTGGTGCGCACCCATATCGGCAAGCTTGCTTTAGGGGAACTGCGTTCTGGTGAATGGCGTGAGCTGAACAGCGATGATCTGAAAGCCCTGCAAACACCCGACCCGGCACTTCAGGCTGTGCTGGCGGCAGCCCGGCAGGCACGCCCGTTTCCTGCCCGGCCCCGCCGCAGAACATCCGCTGCATCAGGGACACGCCGGCCTGCCTCGCGCCCTGGCAGCCATAAAGGGGGCAAAAAGCGTCCGCGATGAGTACAGTACTGCCAGTCGAAGATTATATCATCAGACAAAATAACCCCGCTCTGACACTGCGGCGGCACATCCTGCGCGGCCTTATCCGCTGGGTGGGCTTTACGTTGCTGGGACGTGTAGAAGTCACTGGGCTAGAGAATATCCCCGCCAGTGGTTCTGTGCTGCTCATGATGAATCATATTACGGCCCTTGATCCCGGTATCATTATGGGTGCAGTCTCCCACCGCTTTGTCATCCCCATGACCAAAATAGAAAATACGCACAATCCTATCGGTGCATTTGCAATCTGGTGGTGGGGTGCCTACACAGTCAACCGCGGAGAGCTGGATCGCAAGGCCCTGACCAACTCGATAGAGCTGCTCAAAAGCGGCCAGTGCATCCTCATCGCCCCCGAAGGTACCCGCCAGAAAACCGGGCTGGCACAGCCCAAAGACGGCATGGCCTACATTGCCACTAAAGCGGATACCATCATTGTCCCCACTGCGGTTTCCGCTGGAGCAATTGGCTGGAAAGATAAATGGAAACGCCTGCAACGCCCGCATATTCAGGTCAATTTTGGCCGTCCTTTTAAGCTCAAAGCTGAAGGCCATACCCGCATCCCTCGCGACAAATTAAGCGTCATGACCGATGAGGCCATGTATCAACTGGCGCTGGCAATCCCTGATGCCTCCCTGCGTGGCCGCTATAGTGACGTGAGCAAGGCGACAGCAAGGTATCTGGAGTTTATTGATACCTAGATTGCCTGGAGTGATGTGGCAATCGGGAGACTTCACAAGCGCATGATCCCCAGATGGGGATGACGAGGTGGCGGTTTTTCATAAGAGCAGCAAGCCTCAGCGACCAGGCTTTAAGTATTGGGCTGATTGCTGAAAGCGAACTGTGCTTATGAGTCTAATTCCCGGTCATGGGAAGAAAATCGAGGGCATCAGCGGATGCCGCCAGGGTGCGCCCACCCATCCTCAGTGAGTTCCTCCGTAAACAGAAAGTGCGTGATGAAAACCAGCGGGCAACCGCCGGGACAGGTCACGCGCAGGTGGGTCACAAAAGCATATTTCACCTTACGGAGGACCTACTCACATGTGTGGTATTGTTGGTTATGTTGGTTTTCGTAATGCCACGCCCCTGATTCTGGATGGCCTGCAACGACTCGAATACCGGGGTTACGACTCTGCCGGGATTGCCGTGATTGATGAAGGCAGTGTTCATGTCCGGCGTGATGTTGGCAAGCTCATGAACCTGCGTGAGCGTGTCATCACAGACCCCATTCACGGTCACGTTGGCATCGGCCACACCCGATGGGCAACCCATGGGGCACCTGCCGAGCGCAACGCCCACCCCCATATCAGTATGAGCGGCGAATACGTCGTGGTGCACAATGGTATTGTCGAAAATTATCTGGAACTGCGCGAAGAACTCATGGCCGAAGGCATCGAGTTCAAGTCCGATACCGATACCGAAGTCATTGTCCATCTGGTGGAACGGTTCGCCTGCAACGGCGCGAATCATAACCTGACCGAAGCCACCCGCAAAGCTGTGCAGTATCTCAAAGGCGCACATGCCATCGTCGTGCTAAGCAAACGTACCCCGGACGAACTGGTGGCTGTGCGCATCGGCAATGCAGGCGGTGTTGCGTTGGGGCTGGGCGAAGGCGAAAATTACGTCGCGTCCGATATCCCCGCCATCCTCGAATACACCCGCCAGATGATCTTTCTGGAAAACCGCCAGATGGCAACTGTGCGCGCCGAGGCCTGCCATGTGCAAACTCTGGATGGCCAGCCGGTGACTCCTGTCATCCATCAGATTCCCTGGGATCCCATCGGTGCGGTCAAAGGGGAATACAAGCACTTTATGCAGAAGGAGATTTTTGAACAGGCGCGCAGCATCACCGATACCATTCGTGGCCGTATCGAATTCGAGCGCCAGCAGGTTATCCTTCCTGAACTGAATCTTACCGCTGCCCAGGCGCAGGCACTCCAGCGTATGGTCACTGTGGCCTGCGGTACCAGCTATTACAGCGGGCTGGTCGGCAAATTCTTCATCGAGCATATGGCGAAGCTGCATGTAGAGGTCGATTACGGCAGCGAATACCGCTACCGTGACCCGATCATTGACTCCCGGACGGCAGTGCTGGCGATTACCCAGAGCGGCGAGACAGTAGACACGTTGGCGGCGATGGAAGAAGCTCAGGAAAAACAGGCGCTTGTCTGGAGCATTGTCAACGCGCTGGGCAGTCAGGCCATGCGCATCGCCGATGGACATATCAGCATGAATGCCGGGCCGGAGATCGGTGTTGCCTCCACCAAAGCCTTCACTTCCAGCATTGTCGATCAATATCTTCTGGCATTCTCT
>JBGSXK010000252.1:0-1586 GCA_041751455.1 Anaerolineae bacterium | reverse complement strand
GCCACGATCTTCCCCTTTATGCACCACATTGGTCGAAAGGATATTTTTGGGTTTGTTCAGCGCGATATAAACCTTATCCTGTGTCTCGAATTTAAGCCGTTCACCATCAACTTCGATGACATCAGTATGAGGGTCGGCTTTATCCCCCAGCTTAATGAACTCACCATTGACTCTCACTCGCCCCTGCTGGATGAGTTCTTCGCAGGCACGACGAGAGCCAATGTTGGCCTGTGCCATCAGTTTTTGCACACGTTCTTTCACGGTTCGCTGCGTTTCTCTTTCACTTGTGGAAGCCACAATTATAACACAGCGCCGCCTAGAAATATGCACTGGCTGTACTATTCCTTAAGCGGTTCGTCCAGTTGGATTCCGGTCAGCGACTCATAGACCGTGATAATCGCGCTGTTGTCCAGCTCGCGGTGCCCCTGTTCCAGCATAGCGGTGTATAACTGCTGAATTACGGCGGTTACAGGCAGGGGAATACCATAAGTTTTGGCGGTATCCATGATGATACCCAGGTCTTTATGCTGCATATAAGCCTTAAATCCGGGCTGGCGGTTGCCGGCGAACAGGCGCGGTGGTTTATTGTCCAGTGTCCACATCTGGGCTGCACCGTTTTTAATGGCCTCAACCATGCGGTTAGGGTCTACCCCGGATTTCTGGGCGGTGATGAGCGCCTCGGCCAGTGCAGTCATCTGGGCAGCGACGATGATCTGGTTACACACTTTGGCGATCTGCCCTGCGCCGCTGTCGCCTACCAGCACCCAGGCTTTGCCCATCGCCTCGAATAGCGGGACGGCTTTATCGAAGGCCGCCTGTGGCCCGCCGACCATGATGGTGAGTGTGCCGTTCTTCGCACCGATATCACCGCCGCTGACGGGTGCATCCAGCGCTGCGATGCCTACCGGCTCTAACTCTCCTGCGATGTAACGGGCAGTTTCAGGTTTGATGGTGCTGTTGTCGATGTAGATCAGGCGGTCATGCGCCCCTTCGATAATCCCGTTTTTGCCCAGCACCACTTTTTCGACATCAGGCGAATCTGGCAGGTTGGTAAATACAAACTCAACCTGCTCAGCAACTTCTTTGGGAGAATATGCGGCTGTCGCGCCTTCACTGACCAGCGCTTTGACAATTTCCTGACTGCGGTTGTGAACGATCAACTCGTGCCCGGCCTTTATGAGATTGCGTACGATAGACGCCCCCATAATGCCCAGTCCAATATATCCTACCTTAGCCATTGCGTCCTCCATGGTGTTGCGAGAAATAAAGTTGTTTAGCCCATTCAAGGGCTGCATCACACTTTTCTTGTGACCCTGAACTGAAGCCGAATCCCGGCGAGAAGGCGTGTCTGTGCCTGAAGGGTAGGCAGCGCGACAAAGATCAGAGTCAGGATGATGATGAGTGGAAAGCTCACAATTGTCAGTATTCGTTCTGAAAATGTCTGCCTGAGATGAGGAGGGCGTGGGGGGCGCACAATGACATCCTGATACCAGAAAACAATACTTAAGATCGAGACCATAAAGAACCCCGCCTGCAAAGCCAGAAAGACAGGATTACGAATGCCCTCTTCGGCAAGCTGCGCCAGG
>JBGSXK010000251.1:0-5525 GCA_041751455.1 Anaerolineae bacterium | reverse complement strand
GGCGCGTTTGATACGCCGTAATTGTTCATCGCGTTCGGTGATAAACCCCCGCAGTTGGCTCACCTCCTCGTGCTTCAAAGACTTGATCGCCTCGAAAATCGCCTGTAGATCGGCCATGCGTCACCTCCATCATCTGTTCCTCTATTATACGCCAGACGCGAGATTTTTCCGGCGCTGACGCGCCGGGCAGAGTCAGAGAGTCAGAGCCGCCCCTGCGGGGCTTCCAGAGGCCAGAGTGCCAGAGGGCAGGGCTAAACAGGGGCGCAAACCACTCGAAACCCCTGAGAGGAGTTTATAGCACCAGGGTGGCGTCTATAGCGACCAACCGCGCGGGCATAGTCTTGAGAGTCATTCCACGCCCCGCCCCGCACCGCCCGACGCGCATCGCCCTCCAGCGCAGTGCTGTCCTCGCCCCAGCGCGTCAGACACCATTCCCACACGTTCCCGGCCATGTCGAACACGCCGTAAGGACTTACATTAATGGGATACTGCGTGACCGGGGTCGGCTGATCAATCTCGCTTTCAGTAGTATTGCACAGCGCGGAGTGAAATATATTACCCCAGGGATATTTCCGGCCATCATCGCCCTGCGCTGCGCGCTGCCACTGCTGTTCGGTGGGCAACCTCACCCCCCACCCCGACCCTCCCCCCTCTCCATTTTGGAGAGGGGGAAAGGGGGTGAGGTCCAGCTTTACACTCAACCAGCGGCAGAAGGCCACCGCGTCATACCAACTTACCATCGTACGCGGCAGGTTATCAGTGGGGAAGGCGGTATCCCAAGACTGCGCTTTCCCCACCCGCCACTGCCTAGCATGATCAGAATAATCCCACCATTCCGTATTCTGATAACCATCCTTCGCGTTCACAAAAACCTGATACTGCGCGTTGGTGATCGGGTATTTGGCGATGTAAAAGGACGGGACTTCATAGCGTCCACCTTTCGTGCCGGGTGGTTTCCAACTGCTGGCATCTTCCAGCGTGACGAAGCCCTGCGGCACGTGGCACCATTCAAACGGTGGCAGCAGGATGTGTGAGACATCAGGCGGGGTTTGTGTGGGCGCAGCACGCTGCGCCCCTACAGTTTCTGCCTGTGCCGGGAGGCCAGACGGATTGGTAGTCACGCGCGGCGCTTGCGCGACAGGCACGATCACCTGTAAGACATGCAGCCCACCCATGAGCCGCGCGACGGAACGCGGCGTTGGCCCTTCGGAAAAATCGGCGTACTGAAAACGGCGGATCGCGTCCGGCAGTTGGGTACGCGCTTGGAGCAGCACCGGGATGATCGGCTTGCCCATCTGTACCGCCTGGGCGAATTCCCACTGGCACCACTCGGATTCCACCGATTCCGGCGAGAGCGCGTACAGAAAAGCATCGCACACCGTCACCGCGCGCAGCAGTTCGGCCTTCCAGTCCTGCCCCGGCAGCAGGCGGTGATCGAACCAGGGTTCATAACCCGCATCATGCAGAATATCCACCAGTTCGTTTACACGATAGCGATCCACATGGGCATAACTAATGAACAACTTCACGCGGCGAACTCCTCTGTGGCGGTGGCAACATAACGTATTATAACCCGATATGATGCTAGCTGGCCTGCGCCGGAGGCTAAAGCCCTCCGGCTAGATCATTAAACCCGCTAAAGCGGATTATTTAGTCGCCTGAAGGCGGCTTTTCAGAATAGCCAGATGCTTTAGCGTCTGGCACTTTTCACCCCAGCGCCTGCTGCAAGTCGGCGATCAGGTCGTCCACGTGTTCGATGCCGACGCTTAGGCGCACGAGGCCGGGATTGACGGCAATATCGCTGGCGGCGGTGCTGGCGTGGGTCATGCTGGCCGGATGTTCGATCAGGCTCTCGACCCCACCGAGGCTCTCGGCCAGCGCGAACAGCTTCGTGCGTGTGACCATCGCGCGCGCGGCCTGCTCGCTCTCCAGAATGATGCTGACCATACCGCCGAAGTCGCGCATCTGGCGTTTGGCGAGATCATGCTGCGGGTGGCTTTCCAGCCCCGGATAAAGCACCTGCTCGACAGCGGGGTGATCTTCCAGCCAGCGGGCGATCTGAAGCGCGTTGGCGCTGTGGCGCTCCATACGGATGCCGAGCGTCTTGATGCCGCGCAGCACCAGAAAGCAGTCCATCGGGCCGGGGACCGCGCCTGATGCGTTCTGCAAAAACTTCAGTTCCTGGTAAAGACTTTCGTCATTGAGCGCCAGCAGCCCACCGACGACATCGCTGTGCCCGCCCAGGTACTTGGTGCTGCTGTGCATCACAATGTCCGCGCCCAATGTCAGCGGCTGCTGGATGGCCGGGCTGGCGAAGGTGTTATCCACGCCCACGAGTACGGCCTGCGGCGCGGCTTTGGCCAGGGCGGCGATGTCGGCCAGCGCCAGCAGCGGATTAGTCGGTGTTTCCAGCCAGAGCATTTTCGTCTCCGGCTTAAAGGCGGCCTGTACCTTGTCGAGGTCAGTGAGGTCTACCCAGCTAAAAGTGAGACCAAAGCGGCGGTAGACTTTCTCGAACAGGCGGAATGTCCCGCCGTAGACATCGTTACCGACGATGATGTGATCGCCGGGGTTGAACAGCTTCATGACGGTATCAATGGCGGCCAGCCCGCTGGCGAAGGCCAGCCCGTAGCGCCCGCCCTCGATGGCCGCGATCAGTTCTTCCAGCGCGGCACGGGTGGGATTGCCGCTGCGGCTGTACTCGTAGCCCTGATGATCGCCCGGCGCGCGCTGGACAAAGGTCGAGGTCTGGTAGATGGGAGTCATGATCGCGCCGGTGGCCGGGTCTGGCTCCTGCCCGGCGTGGATGGCGAGCGTGTCGAAACGTAATTTGTCGTTCATGGATTTTGCCTTTAAAGTAGAGTCTGGCTCACAGTATAGCACGGATGGACTCGCCCGTATGACCGTCTTCACCCTACTTCGTTCCCGCGCTTTGCTCTGGTTCGTCTGTCTGTACATCCCTCTCATGCTCGCTGGTTTTGATGCCCTGCCGGCCCAGGCTTACCAGCCTTCCCCGCCCCTGCCGCGCTCGGAAAAGCGGCTGCTGCAATGGGGCTGGAACACGCCGTTTCTTCAGCAGATGCCCTCGCGCCTGAGTGGGGCGCAGCATCTGCCGTTTGATGGCATCATTACCGATGTCTGGATGCGTGACCGCAACATCGGCCTTTCCTGGCTGCTGTTTGGCGAAGAACAGTTTGACCGGGCGGCACTGGAGCAAATCGCGCGGCAGTACAGTGGGCTGCACTGGGGACGTTTTACCGATAATTTCCTGCGGGTCAATGTCATGCCCGGCACGGTGGACTGGTTCGACAATTTTGACAGCATCCTGTATAACTTCGAGACTATCGCCGGGCTGGCGCGGATTCTCGGTTTTCGTGGAATCATGTTCGACACCGAGCAGTACGGCGGCCTGACCCTTTTCAGCTATCCTCACCGTAAATACAAAAACCTGCACTCTCATGACGAGTATAAAGAACAGGCCTATCTGCGCGGGCGGCAGGCAATGCGTGCGCTCAACCGGGGGTATCCAGGCATTACGGTGCTGTATACGCACAGCCTGTCGTTTGGGGCACAGCGTGGGAATGCATTCGACGGCAGCAGGCATGGTTATGGGCTGATGATGCCTTTCATTGACGGCATGATCCGGGCGGCAGACGACAATACGATGCTGGTAGATGCGTTTGAGAGCGCATACAGCTACCGGCAGGAAGCAGAATTTGCAGCGGGTTATCACCTGATTAAACATCAGACCCGTTTTTCCTTTGCCCGACACCCGCGGCAGTATGGCGAAAAGGTTCGCGCGGGATTTGGCGTGTGGCTGGATAACAGTTGTTCACGCAATACTGGCCTGCAAGCGGGAGGCTGCTCAGGGGGGTTCACGCCGCAGTCCTTCCGGCGCACAGTCGAGATTGCCCTCCAGTACAGTGACCGTTATGTGTGGGTTTACAGCCAGTCCATCAACTGGTTCACGGGGGAAGGCATCCCTGCGGATTGGGGCGCTGTGCTGCCCACCATCGGACAGTAGTAAAGTTCCACTTGCCGTGCGCATCCAGGTATTCGATAATGGCGTGGCAGCTATCACCTACTCAGGACATCTCATGCGTCCAACCCTGATTCTCTTTTTACTGCTCCTGACGGCATGCAGCCCGGCGGTTCCCTCGACAGCCACCCCTGCCCCACCGACCCCGAATTCGGGCGGCAGCGTCGAGTTCATTACGCCGCAGGCAGGCTCAATCATTTATGCCGAAGTGCTGTATCTGGCGGGCACGGCAGCCAATATTCCCGGCAGCAGTTTCAGGATAGAGGTGGTAGGAGCAGACGAGCAGGTGATCGCACAAACAACAGTGCCGGTCACGGGTACAGGCTGGCAGGTGGAGCTGATGCATGGGTACAGCAGTGAGCCTGTTGAGGCGGTGATTCTGGCGGTGCCGGTGACAGGTGAGGGAGAGTATGACCGGGTGACAGTCGCCCTGGCCGGGCAGCAACAGCGCCCGGAGGGGTCGTTTGGCAGCATCACTTCCCCGGCGGAGGGGGATACCGTTGGGGGCGATCTGATCGAGGTGCGCGGCAGGGGGTCGGGTCTGTTCGAGAACAGCCTGCTTATCAGCCTGATCGCTGAGGGCGGCGCGGTGCTGGATAACCGGATCATCACGCTGAACAATCCGTATTTTATTGATGATGTGCCCTGGCGGGTGGAACTGGGGACGAAGAATCATATGGGCGCGGCGGAAATTCACATTTTTTACCAGAGCATGTCCACCATTGATGAAGTGATTCTCGATAGTGTGCCCATCAACCTTACCACTGAAGCAGGATAACCCATGATTTTCACACCCAAGTATTTTATCGCGGTAGCCGGGAACATCGGCGCGGGCAAAAGCACACTGACGGGGATGCTGGGGCAGCATTTTGGCTGGCAGCCTTTTTATGAGGCTAACACCGAAAATCCTTATCTGGCAGATTTCTACGCTGACATGCCCCGCTGGGGGTTCCATTCACAGGTGTTCTTCCTGGGTAAGCGGCTGGAGCATCACCGTCAACTGCTCGACCATCCTGGCAGCGCAGTCCAAGACCGCACCATTTATGAAGATGCCGAAGTGTTCGCCTGCAACCTGTATCAGCAGGGATTCATGTCCGAGCGTGATTATGATGCTTACCGCAGCATTTATCAGGCGATCAGCGCGTTTTTACCGCCGCCTCATCTGCTCGTTTACCTGCAAGCGAGTGTGGACCGGCTGATGAGCCATATCGCACAGCGGGGGCGTGAGTTCGAGCGGAATATCTCACGAGAGTACCTGGGACAGCTTAATGACCTGTATGAAGTCTGGATTGACCGCTGGGCCGCCTGCCCTGTACTGCATGTGGATATGAATACGCTGGATTTTTCGCATAACCCTGCCGACTTTGAGCAGATTGCACAACAAATTGAACACACGCTCACTGTGAAAAATCTCTAAACATCATCGAATTCTCATGGACAAAACTACCAAATTATGATACCCTGTAATCCTATCTATAGGATAAAT
>JBGSXK010000250.1:0-1747 GCA_041751455.1 Anaerolineae bacterium | reverse complement strand
ACTGCTGGTCAGCCTTCCGGCAGATTTACCTTCATGATACAGCTCGGCAGGCGCAGCCACATGGGCGGATAACGTCAACTTGACCAGGATACGCGCCAGGCGCTGGCGACTTTCCATACGAGCGATAATCTCTTGCCCGGTGTAGCAGCCTTTTTTAAAGCTGACCTCATCCCATAACCCCACTTCCAGTGGAATGTATTCGTCGCTCAGTTCGCGCCCAATACTGGGCAACCCGGCGCGTACCCGTAGGACATTATAAATCAGCGATCCGGCTGGTTGTGCGCCGCTTTCGATAAAACGCTGCCAGACAGCCCCGGCCTGCGCGGGGGATGCCAGGATCGTCCAGCGCTCGCCAACGACAGGTTTGCGTCGCATAACAATCACTGGTTCATCGTTCAGCACAGTCTGGAACCCATAGAGTGGGGGTATAGCTGTGGGTGCCTGTGTCATCAGGCGTTCTATGAGAGCGGCGGCCTGTGGGCCATGCAGGTCGAACTGCTGGTATATTGTCGCCAGATCAGCCAGTCTTACCTGATCACCAAAGAAGATGTTGCGCTGCAAATAACTGCTCAACATCGTGCCTCGACCCGGCTCACCCAACAACAGTACCCCGCTGTCCAGGTTAAAAATCTCTGCCCGGTCAAGGATGCGTGCATTCGGATTAATAAAAACAGTCGGGCGGCCTTCGCCTGCTCCCAATGCTAACAGGTCATTGGTTGAGATACGATGCAAAAGGTCGAGGCGGCTCGTGCCCGTGAGTTGCAGGCGCGCCTCATGGGTGCGTTCCAGCAGGATCGCACTGTTCAGCGCTGCATGGTATTCTGCCTCCTGGCGACCAAAGTGGAGGGGGATGGAGTCAGGTGCCAGCACTGCGCCCTGCCTGAGCTGGAGTTCTTTCAAATCTGACATGGTATTTCTTACCTCTAGCTACCGGAGGTTAGTTCGGTTTGTGGCTGCAAAAGCTCTATGATTTCGGCTGGCAGTCCTGTTTCCTCTGGCGGTAGCCAACTCCAGCCGGGTGGCGCATCAATATGAGTGTGCAGCAGGACTACATACATGAAGGTGATCTGTTGCGCCTGCTCGTGTTGAATCACATCAATGTTGGTTGGGGGAATAAATGATCCCTGATGGGGAGTGCTGCCTTCAGTATGAAGCATCATACTCTCCAGATGGGCATTCAGACGTGACTGTGTAACCCGCAGGGCAGCTTTATGAGGCAGCTCGCCGGTCTCAATCTCATCCTGGAGGAAATGTGGAGGTTGATGGTGATAAAGCACCTTTTCGTCTTCCCAGGCCACTACCGAAACCACATGACGGAAATGCCGCTCTGCGGTCTGCCCCTTCGCATGGCGATTTCGCTCTTGCTCGATGATGGTTTTAAGACGTGTCACGGCCTGGTCAAAGTGATCGTTCACGATCACATAATCACATACCTGCGCATAATTCATTTCCATGCTAACGCGTTTCATGCGCCGGGTAATTTCATGCTTCGGCTCACCACGGGTGCGCATTCGATTTTCCAGCTCTGTCAGCGAAGGAGGCTGGATGAAGATCAGGACGACGTTATCCGGGTACAAAGAGCGGATATAAGTCGCCCCTAAGACATCAATATCGGCGGTCAGGTCGTGCCCGCTGGCAATGGCCTGATCGACGGTTTGCCGGGGAATGCCATACAGGTTTAAATGCACCTGCTGCCATTCCAGCAGATCATTATCGATGATCATCTGCTGGAACTGCTCAGTGGTCA
>JBGSXK010000249.1:0-3559 GCA_041751455.1 Anaerolineae bacterium | reverse complement strand
CCGCTTCATCCAGCAGCGCCCGAATCGTCACCGGGTCATCGGTCTGCGGGTTGAGTTTGACCAGGCGCACCCGCCTTTCTACCCCGGCGGAACTCATGCCCCAGATACGCATCAGCAGCTCACGGGAATCAAAGCGCAGTCCGCCCAGCCGATACAGGCGATTTGTCAGCGGGCAAAAGTCATTGTCATCAAAATCAGTATAACCATCCGCCACCGCTTCCTCGCGTGAGTTATAGTACAGCTTCAGCTTGTTGCGATGCAGTATTGTGATATCGCCTGGGCCAAACTCGACATTGATTTTGTTGAGCAATGTCCAGGCTGCAGAAAACGTACTGTGCGATGCGCCGATAATCACCACTTTTTTATGTACACTGTGGCGCAGGCGTTTTTCAATCTCGGCAGCCCCCGGCGCGGTCAGCACAAAGCCCGTCAGCAGCACTTTGTCCAGATAGTGATCCGCCAGCGCCAGATCATCGATAATTCTGGCGTGGAGAGTTTGCTCCTGATCCTGCCGCCCGCCTGTCGCCAGCACCACCGAAGAGGCGTACAGGCTGTAAATATCTTCCTCGCTGCCCCGCCGGGTTTCAACTTCCACCCGTAGGCTCCCATCCGGCTCAAAATGCACAGAACACGCCTCGGTACATGGAAAAAACTGGCTTTTAGGATGTGTATCGATGGCCTGCTGCAGGGCAGCACCGATTGCATTCATGTACTCGCCTACTAGTGTGAGCGGCGCGGCTTTACCCCGATAATGGTCCAGTTCCAGTTTGGCTGAGGTGTTGACTACATGCTTGAAGATACCTTCTTCTTGTCCTTCGAGGCATTCCAGAAAAACGCGCCCCAGTGTGTCGGAATTGATGATGTGCTGGCCGATAGTACCCCCGCCCATCGAAGAGCCGCGATCAATAATCGCAATTGGGCTGTCCAGTAAGGTGGACAGGCGATTCTGACGCAGCGCACACATCAGCGGGCCAGTGCCTGCTGGCCCTGCGCCAATAATGAGTGTGTTAAAACGAAGATGTTCTTTAGCAATCATAGATCATGTTCTTTATGGCTATACGAAATGGAACGGGTTGAATTTTAGGCTGCCCTGCTGGTAATCGTGGTACAGCATCAGGGCCTGCAGAGCAAAAGCCGTTACCCAGACATTGGCATGCGGCATTATTTCGCCGTTGCTCAAACGTCCAAAGTAAAACGCACCGCCTGTGCGCTTATCATCTGTACGCGCCTGATTGCGCAAAATCGCGGGCAGCAGTGCGTTGATATTGTGCTGCAACTCCTGCGGCAGGCGCTTTTCGGCCAGGTGAATCACGGCCAGACGCAGCGTCTGCGACAGCACATCGACCCGCTCATGATACAGGGCTTCGCCATGATGATAATGACGTGGGATAATGCCCTCTGGTGATTGCAGATTGAGCAGCCATTGGGTCGCCTTGGCCGAAGCATACAGGTAATCCTCACGCCCCAGGTATGTCCCGGCCACCCACAGCCCTTCCGCAGAGTAGGCATGAGGGTGCGAGTTGGTACCGCCCTGTGTGGGGAAGGATACAAAACGACCATCAGGCTGTTGGAAAGTTAACGCAAAATCGCAGCCCTTGATCGCCGCATTCCTGTATTTGGCTTTACGAGTCAGATCATACAGGTTCAGCAGTCCAATAGCGATCTTGCTATGGTAACTGCCTGCGCACAACGACCACTCCGTATCGGATTCACTGAATTCCTGCTTTTCAATATTGTAGACCGGAGAAAATGCCCCTGAAGGTTTTTGCGCTACATTCACCAGCCAGTCTGCCATTGTCACCGCCGATGCCAGGTAACTCGGCTGTTTAGTGATGCGGTGCAAACACATCAGGCCATTGAGAATCACACCACAATCAAAAGTATAAATCTGATTATTTTTGTAATCGAAGCGAGTAGAATAAAGTGGGTACAGGCAGCGAAACCCACCGGTAGGTTCATTCACAGTTTCAATAAACCATTCCCCTGCTCGGATCGCACTGTTGAGGTAGAGCGTATTTCCTGTACGCTCCCACAAAGTGCATAACATTGTCAGCATATAACCTGTAATCTCAGAATAGACATAGGGTGATGATTCGGTATCCTGCTCATACCAGGAGGCATAACCGCCATTCAAACGTGGGTCATTGCTGCTGATCTGTATACCCGACTGGATAAACCAGTGGGCAGCCTCCTCCATAACAGTGGTTAATGACATCGACAGATCGCTTATCCCGTTTAATGTTGACATGGTTTTTACTCATTTCCTGTCTCTATCTATTTCGAATTGCGCTGTGTAACAACGGATTGAATAAATGTATCAAACTGGTGGACAATCACCTTCCAATCATATTTCTCCTCTACTGTGCGGCGACCATTGCGGCTGAGTGTCTCGCGCAGTTGGGGGTCTTTCAACACACGCAGCACCGCCGCTGCAAAGTCCTCTGGCGTATCGGCCACCAGGATGTCTTCGCCATGACGGACATCCAGCCCAGTTGCGCCGCGTGTCGTGGCGACCACGGGCGTACCCAATGCCATTGACTCCGGCACTTTAATACGGGTTCCCCCTCCTACCCGCTCCGGCACGATACTTAACCAGCTTCCGGCGACACGATGGCGTATATCGGCCAGATGTCCGGTAAAAATCGCATTGTCGTGTTTGGGCAGTTCATCCATAGCCACACCTTCCAGATGACCCGCCATATACAGCTTGACCTCTGGGCACTGTGCCAGGATGAGAGGAAAGACCTCGCCCAGGAAAAACTTCATCGCGTCAAAATTGACGTAATAGGTGAGCGCACCTGTATAAACCAGCGTATTGCACTCTGGTTGGCCAAAGTCCCCGGTAAAGCGTTCAATATCCGCGCCATTAGGAATCAGAGCGACCGGTTGGTAGCCGGGAAGTGCCTTTTGAATTGGCTCAATTTCCGGTTCGGAAACTACAGTACAACCGTCGTACTGGCGCAGCACCTCGGCCATATAGAACAGCCACTTGCCCCACATCAAACGCTTGCGGGCTTTCTTCAGCGGATGAAATTCCTTTATGTATTGATCATGGAAAATGCTGATCTCGATTTCTTCCAGGATTTTGGGAGTCGTGGGCAGTGCCAACGCGTAAGGAGCCATATCGACCTGCGAGGCGATCACCACATCAAAGGGCATCTCGCGTTCGGCGCTTTCGATCTGGCCCTGAAGCTCTCGGCTGAAGGTATCAATAAACGAGCGCGGCTTGCGGCTAAAAAAACCGCGTAAGGCTTTGCCGCTGGTGGGCTGGAAACGTTTATAGGGTGTCACCTCCACACGGCTGCAAAATTCCCGCATCGCTGCTAGGCGTTCCGACGAAATCATTTCTTCGGCAAATGAAATCAAAGTTATATCATGGCTCCGCGCGAGGTATTTGATGATATTAAAGATTCGCACTTTTGAGCCGTTATCCGGCGGGTAAGGATACCAGCGTGACAAAAAGAGGATACGCATCTGAGAGCACCTTGTTTATAATTTTGTTTTGAGATAAGGGGCACGATGCACTTAAGAGGACAGGCGGCAGTAATGAATCCGAAGC
>JBGSXK010000248.1:0-2499 GCA_041751455.1 Anaerolineae bacterium | reverse complement strand
GCATCGCTGCTGTGGTCGACTACACCCTTATCCTCGGTGTGATGGTCGGCCTGGGGCTGCTGTTTTCACAGTCACTCAGAGACCTCAGCCGCCAGCCCTCCTGGGGGGTAGCGCTCTTTTTTATCATCCAGTTCGTTCTGATTACATTCTACCATCTGTTATTTGAACTGGCCTGGAATGGTCAGACACCCGGCAAACGCCGTCTGGGGCTGCGCGTCGTCCAGGCCGACGGCCTGCCATTGACACCGTCCTCCGCCCTCATACGCAATCTTGTTCGCCTGTTCGACTTCTTCCCCGTCTGTTACGGCGTGGGCATGATTGCCCTGTTTATCACCCCGCATACCCAGCGCCTCGGTGATCTCGCCGCCCGCACCCTCGTCATCCGCGAGAAGCCCCGTTTGACGCTGAAAACCGTGCGCGAGGATTATCAGGTCAATTATAAACTCATCTCGCGCCACATGCCGCTGCCCCCCACCATTGATGTCAGCCTGCTTGACCACAATGACCGCCGCGACATCGTGAACTACCTCAATCGGCGTGAGGAACTGGGTCACAACCGTCATCACCTGAGCAGGCTCCTGTCACAGCGCATCGCCCAGCGCATGAATCTCGATGCAGCCCTCATGCCCCGCTCCGATAATAACGCCGAGATTTTCCTGGAACATACCGCGCGCGCTTTTGAAATCGCCGAACACCGCGACGCTACTTCAGAAGACGTGCTTTCAACTCCAGATACCGATTAACCACCGCCATCGTCAGGTGCTCCGCGCCCACATCCAGCGTCAGCACCCCCCGCTGACGCAGATGTTCCAGCAGCAAATGACGCTCATCAATCATCTGCTCCGCCACCGCCCGGCGATACACCGCGTCGGAATGTGCCGGAGTCTGCCGTGCTTCCTGGTCCAGTGCCGGGTCACGGATCGTCACCACCAGCGGCAAATGCCGTGGCGCGAGCCGTGGCACATGCTGGATCAGCGCATCAGACGCGCGCTGCCCGCTCACGTCCGTAAACAGCACCACTAGTGACCGTTTTTTGTTCTGCACACGCAGCAGGTTAAGCGCCCGCGCATAATCCGCTTCTACAGGCTGACTTTCCAGGGCATACATCGCCTCCAGCAGCTTTTGGAAGTGCCCACGTCCGCCCGCTGGTGCGATATACTGCTGTACCTGATCCGCAAATACCAGCAAACCCACCTGATCCCCCTTCAGGGTCGCGACATAACTGAATAGCAGCACACTGTTAATTACAAAATCGGCCTTTGCCATATTCCACGACACGCCCGCCCGGTCATCCACACGAATCGGGCTGCGCATCATTCGCCCCACATCCACCACCAGCATGACACGTTGGCTGCGTTCCGGCTCATAATCCATGCTGATCGGCTTGCCGCGCCGTGCGGTCGCCTTCCAGTTAATGATGCGGTACGGATCATCAGGCGTATAATCGCGCAGGCTCTCGAAGGTGGTCCCCTCCCCCCGCAACCGCACATTGCGCAGCCCCATCTCAGCCAGTTGGTCACGCCGCACCAGCAGGTCATACTTACGGATTTCATGCAGGTTGGGGTAGACTTTCACAGGCTGCTCGGCTGGAATCACGGCCTGCCGCATATAAAAATTGAGCGGCCCCGGCCAGCGCGCATTCAGGTTGCCAAACGCGAAATCTCCCCGCCGCAATGGGCGCACATGATAGGCCAGCGTGACGGTCTCTCGCGGTGGGATTTCGGCAAAGACTAAAGCGGATTCCGCGCCCACGAACAGCACAGGCGGCTCGTCGCGCAGCGTCAGCCATACCGCATGTGCGGCGCGCGAGTTCACATACAGCACGACACGGTTTTGTGCGCCCAGCGAAAGTTTCTGGTCATGTTCCCGCCAGATGCGAAACTGGTCAACTGGGCCTGCCGCGCGCCTGTCCAGCCACAGCAGCATCAGTAATCCCCCGCCATACACCAGCGCCACCACTGTAAGCGCAGGCAGCAGCATTCCCGCCAGCAGCAGTGCCGGGGCAACCAGCGCGAAAGCCAGAAAGCGCGTGGTCAGCACAGTTAACGCGGCACTTCCAACTGAGCCAGCAAGCGCCGGAAAACCGCATCCGAGTCTAAACCTTCGATCTCAGCCTCTGGCCGCAGGTAAACCCGATGCCGCAGCACAGGCGGCACCAGCATTTTAATATCATCCGGGCTTACATAATCACGCCCGCGCAGAGCCGCCAGCGTTTTAGCCGCCATCAGCAGCGCCACCCCCGCTCGCGTACTTGCGCCCAATGCCAGATCAGGGCTGCGGCGTGTCGCCTCGGTAATCACCGCAATATAATTCAGCACACCCTCTTCTACCTGCACCTGCTGGATAAGCTGGCGGATTTGTGCCAGTTGCCCCGGTTGCAGTACCGGTTTCAATCCAGTTGCCACCAGATCATGTGCATCAAAGCCATGATGATAACGTCGCAGCACCTCAACTTCATGCTGGCGCGGCAGATAATCCACTTTAATCTTGAACAGGAAA
>JBGSXK010000247.1:0-8647 GCA_041751455.1 Anaerolineae bacterium | reverse complement strand
CCGGCAGCGCGGTCAGCACCAGTGAAGCAGGCTCAGCAGCCATGCTTTACTCAATGCCAGTAATGCGAATGCCGGAGCTTTTAATACCATACTGCTTGTTGATGTACAGCAGCACTGGGGTCAGCGCTTCGATCGCAATTGCATTCGACAACAGCCCCGCGTCAATCCCGCGCATCCCTGCGGCTTCAGTCAGCCGGATCACGTCGGCTTTTGCATCCGCGTCGTTACCGCACACCAGCACATCACAATCGACATCACCATCCAGCTTTTCCAGCTTGATGTAACTGATATTCTGGAACGCTGCCACCACTCGCACCTCATCGCCCAGCAGCGTCTGCGCCTCCAGCGCGGCGGATTGTCCCGGCGGCAAATGCACCGTGCGCACCTTCGGCGGTTTGAGCGGCACGGTAATATCCACCAGCACCTTGCCCTTAAGCTGTTCTTTTACGCTCTCCAGTGTGGCCTTATGCGCGTCATAGGGCACACTCAGCACCACCACATCCGCAGCGGCAGCCGCTCCTGCATTATCCAGCCCGGTCAGGTAATCCCCACCCAGTTCCTGGTTGATTTCAGCCGCGCGGCTGGCAGCCCGTTCCGCATCGCGTGAGCCGATAATGACCTGATAGCCATTCACCGCCCAACGCATCGCCAGCGCCGAGCCTTCTTTACCCGTGCCGCCCAATACACCGATCACCATGACCGTACCTCGATCTCCCGGTTGTAACATTCTTCCCAATCCTTTTTGTAAAACCACGAAGAATAAAAATCAAAAATGCCAGAGCCGAAGTTGTATAATTCTTCTCTCATGGCTCAGCACTTTTAATCTTACTTTGTATTCTTCGTGCCTGTGTGGTTCAAAGTTCCACGTTTGCAGCGTAGCGTTCCCACACCTGTGGCGCAAGTGCCAGTGCCTCCGCCGCGATTTCCGCCTCATTCAACGTCAGTAACTGCCGGTCGCGCATCAGTACCTGCCCGCTGACAATCGTCGTCGTCACCATCGATGACTCAAAGCCAAACAGAATATGCCACGGCAGGTTGCCTGTATGCAGCGGCGTAAATGGATGATAATCCACAAAAATCAGATCCGCTGCTGCACCTTCGGCCAGTTCTCCCACCCGCTGCCCATCGAAAAAGCGGCTGGCAAGCGCGCCATTATTATAAATCGCCATCTTCGCGATGTCCGCGCCGTTGGCCTTACGTGGGTCACGGTGCACAACCTTATGCAGCAGATAAGCCGTCTTCCACTCCGCCCACATATCATTACTAAACCCATCATTGCCCAGGCAGATGCGCATCCCCCGCGCCAGCATGGCATCCACTGCCGCCGCCCCTACCGCGTTGTTCATATTCGAACGTGGTTGATGCGTGATCCATGTCCCGCTGTCCTGCAAAAGCTGGCGTTCCGTCTCGTCAATATGGACGCAGTGAGCAGTAATGGTCTTATCCCCCAACAGGCCAAACGTCTGCAAACGCTCCACAACCCGCCTGCCATACTTGCGCAGGCTGTCCTCCTCGTCGGCTTCATGTTCCGCCACATGGATATGCACCCCTTCACCCGGCGGCAGCGCATCAGCACAGGCGCGCAGTGTCCCGTCACTTAAGGTCAGGCTGGCATGAAGTCCAAATGTCCCCGCCACCAGTGGACGCAGTTGACTGGCCTGCATAAAGCGCAGATTTTCGGCAATACCCGCCGCTGCCTTTTCCGCGCCATCCCGATCCGTGACTTCATAACACAGCACCGCCCGCAAACCTGCCTGCTCCACCGCATCCGCGATGACATCCAGGCTGCCCCCGATAAAATTCGGGCTGGCATGATGATCAATCAGCATGGTCGTGCCATGTTTAATCGCATCCACCAGACACACTAAAGCGCTGGCGCGCACCGTGTCAGCATCCAGCGCTTTATCCAGCGGCCACCACAGCCGTTCCAGAATTTGTGGAAAATTTTTTGGCGCAGGGCCGGGTATTGCCATACCCCGTGCATAAGCACCATAAAAATGAGTATGCGCACAGATATTACCCGGCATGACAAGCTGCCCTCGTGCGTCAAGCTGCTCAGCCTGGTGGGGATAACGCTCAACTAAATCTCGCGTCCGGCCAACGGCCTGGATCACCCCATTTTCAATATAAAGTGCATGGTCGCTCAGCAGGGCATTCGCCTCTCCCCACGTGACCAGGGTTGCATTGACGATCAGCATTAAAGTCTATCTGCCACTTTCTACCAGCGCTTTCAGCCTCTCCAGGCTTTTTTCCATCTGGCTGGTGTTCATCCGCTCCAGCAGCGGCCGATCCGCAATCGCGCCCAGGCCGCCGCCCTGTGTCTCGTAATCCAGCACATTGGTTAAGCGGGTGCCATTGGGTATGGATTGATGCGTCCAGCGGCTCGTGCCTTTGAGGATACCCCCTTCAAGTTGAAGTAGAATATAATCGCCCGGCACATATTCTAGCACGGTAAACACCAGATCAAAATTCATCCCGGCAGCTTTATAAGCCATCTTCGCCTTACCGCCGACTTCCGGGAAGGTGCTGTCACCCTGTGAGCTTTCCACCCCCGCGTACCATTCAGATAAACGCTGCCCGTCCAGTGCCACCGCGTCTACCTGCGTCCAGTCTGCCTGAATATCAATGCTGCGCTCGATCTTCGCCATCGCTTATTCTCCTTGATGTAAGAGGTCTTTTCCCATCCTACACCACCATCAGGGCAGATCAGTATTTCAAATTTGTTTTGCGCTTAAGTATCCAGTGGGATGCCAATGGTTACAGGGCCGCCCTGCCGCGCGATCTCGGCATAAATCGCCGCCAGGATTTTATCCTGCTCATGCAGGTTGTCCAGGTAGATGCTGCCATTACCACGTTCTGACGAGGCGATCACCGGGCCGCGTTCGCAAAGAATGCGCACCTGCGCGCCATATCCTGTCTCTCGCCGTTCTGCTTCCCAGTAACGCTCCGGTTGGTAACCTGTCTGCCGCAGCGCATAATATATCCGGTCTACATAATAATCGGCATCACTGTACAGATCGCTGATCTGTCTGGCATGGATAAAGCGATCCCATGTGGTATAGACAAACGTCACCGGGCGGCGGGTAGGGTTGGTGATAGGTGGGTCTTTAACGCGCAGTGTATCAAACTGGACTTTGTAATAGACATCATTGGCGTGTTTATGCTTGGCTTCCAGCGGCAGCAGGTCTTTACGGTAGGCCAGTTCCAGCCCGGTGCGCCGGGCATAATACGGAATCGTGCCACTCTGTTCTTTAAACACTTTACCACTCAGGAAAAACGCCACATACTCGGCATGAATACCCTGCTTCATCCGTGCCTGGGGGATACGATACCAGCAATCCTGGCTCACATGCGTAAAATCTCGCTTGCGATTGACCACCCCCACTAGCACACGATCATCAGGATACACGCATCACACCCCCGCCTGCTCCGCCGCGCGCAGATGTTCCAGACGCGAGTCAATCGCCTGCACCATGTCCTGATGCTCGACCCACCACGCCGGGTCACGCTGAGCATCCAGTTCCTCCACCGTTTTACCCTGCTGCTCCACCCAGGTGTAATACTTCAGGTTATGCCAGCGTTCCCGTGCTTCTGGCGTGCCGGGCATAATCCAGTCGGTACGCAGCCCATACAGGAGACTCTCGACACGTCCTACGGCTGCCGCTTCATCCAGCGTTCCATAATCTTCGGCCATGTTCTCCATGACGGAGTGATAACGATCAAGCGCGTCGGTGGCCACCGTGACAATCACATCGTCTGCCCCAAAGCCGTAATACTTTGCGGTTTTGATCGCGCCTAAGATATTGCAGATCCCGCTGATGCCAAAGAGCGTACTGAGTCGCTCCACCAGCCCTGCCTCTACCCTGTAACGCTCCACCAGCACCCGTCGCGCGCGCGGCTCGGCCAGCACTTGCAGCACCTTCTTACACTCCATATCATCAATGCACATCAGCGCATCCATGTTGAGGACATTGTGAATCCAGGTGACATGTTTATCGCCAATCCCCTGAATATCGTGCGCGCCATAACCATTGTTGTACAGCGTGGGACACTGCACAGGCTCCAGTCCTACAATTTTATGATCCGGCCACACCTGCTTCAGCCGATCCCCGGCGGCAATCGTCCCGGAGCTGCCCATCGCGGAGATAAACGCCGCCACTTTGCCCCGGCCAATGCCGCGCGTTGCCAGTTCGTCAGCCAGTTCGACAATCGTATTCCCGGTCACATGATAATGAAACCGGTAATTACCCATGACCTCGAACTGGTTCAGGATACGGATATTCGGGTCGCTGGCGCGCAAACGATGCGTTTCGTCGTAAATCTCCTTGACGTTGCTCTCAGAGCCAACTGTCTTAATCACCTGTGCACCATAACTTTCGATGCGCTCGAAACGCCCGCGGCTCATACCTTCCGGCAGCACCACCAGACTCTGGCAGCCCATGCGCCCGCCCACCCACGCCCCGCCAATGCCGTAATTGCCCGTAGAAGGCCAGACCAGCGTATGCACCGCCGGGTCTACCTCACCGAACAATTCTTTTTCCAGCAGCACCGAGTAAGCCGCACCCACTTTATGGCTGCCCGATGGAAACTCCCTGCCGTAAATCACCGCAATCGGCGCTTTGACACCGGTCATCTCTGGCGGCAGCACCACATGATAAACCTCGTTCTCGCCATCCCGCCAGGTAATATTGAACAGGTTCACCGGGTCCAGTGGGTCAGCCGTGCGCGCTTTCAGCGCCTGCTCGCGGAGATGCGCGGCCATTTTTTGCGGGTGCAGCATTTCTTCAAAAGTAGGGCCAGTAATCACCACCAACTCCTGTATTATTCTTCGTCGCTCAATAAGCGCTGTTCAAGATAACGTATTTCGTTCTGCACTTCATCACGGCGGTTCGCCAGTTCGCGGTAACGGGTGCGGTCTTCCACCGACATATGTTCAGAGTTCCCCCCTGATCCCATAATCAGCGCGTTAATCTCTTTCTGAAGCGCCTCATAGATCAAGACCAGCTTGCGATAGTTTTGTACCTGATGCAATGTGCTGTTCTCATCCTGCGCCATAATCGTTTTACCCCTGTGCCTCTGGCTCTGGCATGACTGGTCTGACAGGTGTTTCGGGCGTTCTGGCCTCAGGCGTAAAGCCATGTACCGAGGCGACAATATACAAGGGTCTGTCCCGCGCCTCATCATAAATGCGGGCGACGTACTGCCCCATCACAAACAGGAAAAACAACTGGAACGAACTCAGCAGCAGCAGCAGTACAATCGTCGTCACCTGCCCACCCAGGAAGCCATCCCCCAGCACCACCCGCAGCAGCGAAATAATCGGAATCGCCAGAATCGCCAGAATACCCAGGAAAAAACTGACGTAGACCATAATTTGCAGCGGAAAATATGAAAACCCGGTGATCGCATCCATCGCAAAGCGAATCATCTTACGCAGGGGGTATTTGGTCTCGCCAGAGTGCCGTGCCTGACGCACATAAGTGACACCCGTCTGCTTGAAGCCGATCCAACTTGTCATTCCCCGGATAAATCGATTATGCTCCCGCATGGATTGCAGCGCATCCACCACTTTCCTGTCCATTAGACGGAAATCACCAGTGTCCAATGGGATATCGACATCCGTAATCCGATAGATGAGACGGTAGAAAATTTTGGCGGTCATCAGCTTGAACCAGCTTTCACCTTTACGCTCCTCGCGCACGGCGTAGACGACCTGATACCCCGCCTTCCAGCGTTCAATCATTTCCAGAATCATCTCCGGTGGGTCTTGCAGGTCGGCATCAATCACGATAACAGCCTCCCCACCAGCATAATCCAACCCGGCAGTAACCGCGATCTGATGGCCGAAATTGCGGGCGAAATTGACGACTTTAATACGCTCATCCCGCTGCGATAATGCCTCTAACAAGGCTAGTGATCGGTCACGACTGCCATCATTCACAGTCACCAGTTCCCAGCTTTCCCCTGTAGAGTTCATCACCTCGATGAGGCGATCATACAAAACCTGGATATTCCCCTCTTCGTTGTAAATCGGGGCGATAATCGAGTAGCGGATGTGGTCGGTCATGTAATCCTCGTTACACTTAAAGCCTGTCGAACAGCATCGGGGTGGGGCTGGACACGGTACGCGCCACTGACAGCCTGCTGCGCGCGTTTGATGTCCTTCAGCCCGTTTCCGGTAATCAACAGAACCACCTCTTCGTCAGGTTGGATTAGATTTGATTGTACAGCACCTTTCGCTCCGGCGTAAACTGCTGCTGCTGCGGGTTCTGCAAATACGCCTGTCAGCCGTGCCAGTTGCGGGATCGCGGCGATAATTTCCGCATCAGACACCGCCAGAAAAGCCCCTTCGGTTTCCCGCACCGCGCGCAGCCCCTTCGCCCGGTCACGCGGCAGTCCGGCGGAGATGCTGTCTGCAACAGTCTCGGCAGGCATAGACTGCATCGCACGTGCCTCAAGGCCATTTTCCCACGCATGAACCAGTGCCGCGCTGCCCGTTGCTTGTACACCAATCAGACGCGGAATCCGCTCTATCCAGCCCAGTTGATGCAAATCCCAAAAGCCCTTATGCACCCCACCAATAATACTGCCATCCCCCACACTTGCTACCACCACATCGGGCACCTTCCAGTCCATCTGCTCGGCAATTTCATAGGCGGCGGTTTTTTTACCCTCAGTCGTGAAGGGATTGATGCCCGTATTACGGCAGTACCAGCCCTCTTCCTGCGAAACCATCATACACAGGTCAAAAGCCACATCATAGCTGTCTTCCACCAGCAGCACCGTCGCGCCATACACCAGAAGCTGCGCGATCTTGGCTTCCGGCGCACTGGCCGGAACAAAGATGATAATCTCAATGTCACGATCCTGCACCGATGCGCCCACGCCCGCCAGCGCCGCCGCCGCGTTGCCTGTACTGGCAGTAGACACGACACGCATATTCTGTTCCAATGCCCGCGTCACTACCATAATACTTGCGCGGTCTTTGAGGGATGCGGTGGGGTTCTTGCCATCATCCTTCACCCACGCGCGCTGTACGCCTAAATCCTGCGCCAGCCGTGACGAATCCAGCAGCGGAGTCCAGCCCACAGGCAGCAGCGGCACCTGCGTCTCCGGCTTTACAGGCAGCAGATCACGATACCGCCATAGGGTCGGTTTCATCACTGTACGCAGTCGATCACGATCCAGTTGCGCCCGCAGGGCTGCATAATCATACAGCACATCCAGCGTCCCGACTTCACCACAGGCCGGACAGGTATACATCACCGAATCGGGTGCATATCTCTTCCCGCAAACCACACATCGCAATGCTTGAATATCAGCCATCTCTTATCAATCACCCCGGCACAACGCGCGTGCCAGTCTCACCCCGCAGCGCCCGCACCAGATTCGGCGGATCGGTGATGACCGCCTGCGGCCCACCCATCCGCACAAAATCCACCGCCGCCTCGATCTTCGGCTGCATACTCCCCTTGCCGAAATGCCCCTCATCCATATAACGCTGCGCCTCATCCAGCGTCAATTGGTCGAGATTCACCTGCTGCGGTGTGTTGAAATGCAGCGCCACTTTTTCCACTCCCGTAGAGATAATGAACAGGTCAGCGCGCAGAATCTGCGCCAGTAGGCTGCTGGCACGGTCTTTATCAATCACCGCAAAAGTACCGCGCAGGTTGCCATGTTCATCGCGCGCCACCGGGATACCACCACCGCCGCCCGCGATCACGATATAGTTGTTGAGCATCAGTGCTTTGATGGCGTTAATCTCCTGAATCGCTAGCGGCTTCGGTGAAGCAACCACCCGCCGCCAGCCGCGCCCGGCATCCTCCATCACCTGCCAGCCCTCGGCCTCGGAGCGTCGCGCTTCTTCCTCACTCATAAAACCGCCAATCGGCTTGGTCGGGTGTTCAAATGCCGGGTCATGCGCGTCCACCAGAGTCTGCGTCACAACCGTCAGCGTCGTGCGGTTAATCCCCAGCCGCCGCAGCGCGTTATCCAGCGCCTGCTGAAGCATGTATCCGATGCTCCCCTGCGTGTCCGCCACAATCAGATCGAGCGGCACCTCATGCACTCCCTCAGCCTGCGCCGCGATCTCCGCCCGCCGCAGAATGTAGCCAACCTGCGGGCCGTTGCCATGCGTAATGACCACACTCCACCCTTCAGCGATCATCTGCGCGATGTGAGTACAGGTCTCGCGCACCGCCTCCCACTGATGCGCCACATCCGGGCGCTTGGGGTCTTGAATTAACGAGTTGCCCCCAATGGCAACCACAGCCAGTTTATCTACCATAATAATTAAACCTTTGGGTATCAATCTTTCGCGTGATAATAGCCTATCACGCCGTACAGAGGGCTAACAGCAAACCATGTGAAACGCACCCCAGATAACTTCAAGTTGAAGGGTCATCATGGCCGACATCTTTCAACACTTTCTCCATCTCAGGCATCAAACCCGGCAAGTTTTCCGTCGCTGTCTCCCAAACAATATTCAAGTCCACATCAAAATAAGCATGAACAATACGATTACGCATTCCAGCCATCACACGCCATGGAATTTGCGGGTACTTGATTTGAAATTCTTCAGTCATCCGCGCCGCTGCTTCCCCAACAACCTGAACAGCGTGAACCAATGCAAATTCCAGCATCTCAT
>JBGSXK010000246.1:0-2562 GCA_041751455.1 Anaerolineae bacterium | reverse complement strand
GTTTATCCTGTGTTATAACTCCGCATCAAGGGGTTTGTCCCTGCATTCATTGCAAAAGCAGCTATAAATGCCGATAATATTTCTCGTAATCCCCGATCAGCAGGTACAGTGGCGGCTCGTCTTCTTCAATCTCCGAAAAGCGGCCTACTGGCTCATGAAAGCGGTTGTCTGTGTGATCATCATTTACGGTGGAAACCTCACCCGCCAGCACCGGGCTGCCCTCTGCCCAGAAGTTATGATACAGGCCTGTGGTCAGTGTAATGCTCTCGCCGTGATTCAGCGCAACCGTACTGCCCGCTTCTAAAGTATGCACCACCCCGTCCAGGCTCACGATCACATCCGTATCGGCCAGCCCGCCATCTTCTGTCGAGTTATATAATTGCAGCAGCAGCTTACCCCCGCCCCGGTTGATGATGTCCTCGGTTTTGTGCCAGTGAAAATGAAATGGTGTAAGCTGGTTCACCCCCACCAGCAGCATTTTCTCCGCGTACAGCTTGCCACGTCCGGCAGCCAATCTATCTTTATCACCATTACGGATGGTAAACAGCAGCAGGCCAAACTCGTCATATTTTCCCTGACCAAAGTCCGTAATATCCCAGCCCAGCCCATGTGCTGCGATCTCGCGGGCTTCCTCACCCATGTTTTGCCAGTCCTCAGCCGTCCAGTAGGCAAAAGGCGGCAGATAAAAATGATGCTGCTTCAGATAAGCATCGCCCTCGCGCATCAGTTGGTTAATCTTCGAGCGTTTCATCAGCCTCACTATTCCTTCACAGAAGTTCTCATGATCCCTGCGGCGCGCGCAGCACCACAGTACGCTGGTAATGATACTGTGCCCCGGTCTGCTCGAATAGTTCCAGCGCCCGCGTCAGGTGCTGCTCTCTGCCGGGTTCGCCCGGCGGCAGATGCCGCGCCAGTTCATAATGCGCCAGCCCTTCATCAAACGGTATCTTCAGGCGATGTGCCTCGCCCGCCGCTTTCTGCCAGCTTTCCAGTGCATCCTTTTCCTGTCCATTCAGCCAGTCATACAACCCCTGCCAGCACAGCGAACGCGCTTTACTATGCAGGAACACCCGCGCATATCCCTTTAATGCTTTACAGGCCAGCGCTGCCTTTTCCTGATATATCTGCGCCTCTGCCCGGTCAGAGGTCGCCTCCCACAACCGCAGCCACACCTCAGCGATGCAGGCATAACCCTCCGAGACATAACACAATGCTGGCCGTGACCGTCCCACCACAGCCAGGCCACGCTCAGCATATTCTCGCGCCTGGTCAATTCTCCCCAGTTGCAGATAAGTCAGTGCTGTCAGCCCATAAGTCCAGATTTCAACCTCAATCCCCGCATCATTGCTCAGCATCGTCAGGCACTCATGCAAATTTACCAGCGCGTCTTCTTCACAATGCTCATAGCCATAACGTACTTTAATCTCAGCCTGCACCAGCAGCGGCAGATATTTATCCTCCCGCTGTTCAGACAGCTCCATGTGATTCTCGCTGTGATGGTGTGCCTCTTCGAACCGCCCCATATAATACAGCACCACTGCCACCAGGCCGCGTGCCTCGTCGCGCCGCCGCAAGTCACCGATCTGATCCGCCAGTTGGTGTGCCTGTGTCAGTGAGTCATAAGATTCTTCCCACTTACACGCGCCAATCCCATACATACTGCGGATTTCCAGCACCCACACAATCGCTGGCAGGTTGCCCACTTTCTGTGCGGTTTCCCACGCCCGACGGTTATAGGCATCTGCCCAGGTCCGCTGTGGCACCGCCCCGCAGATAAAGCCCATCGCCACATAAGCCCGCGCCAGCTCCGCCGAAGCTTTACCCTGCTCGGCCAGGTTCAGCATACTCAGCGCGGTATACACGCTCAGGAACGTTTCATTCGTCAGCACGCCGATCTGCGCGATGCGTTCATACGCCAGCGCCATCTGTCTATCGCGCTGGTTCAATGGTGGGGCATTTTTCGACACAGGTGGGCGCATCCGGTGATACACCTGCCGCAGCGCTTTACTCAGCAGACCCACGCCCAGGCTGACTTTATTAGTGGGCAGCGGCTTGCCCAGCAGCACCAGCACCTGCTCCAGGTGGCGGCGGCTCTCGATAAACCCGCCGACAGCATAATGCGCCTCACCAATCTGCCGCTCAATCACCGCCTGCCGTTCCGGCGAGAAATTGGCCTTCGGTGCGATCTTCAGCGCGTCGTTCAGGAAATCCAGCGCTTCCAGGTAAGCCCCACTGTTCAAAGCCTGTTCACCTGCCAGCGCCAGATAATGCGCCTCCTTTTCAGCTTCGCCCGCCGCCCGCCAGTGATGCGCCAGCGCCGCCGTCTGCTCCGGCATGTTCGGGTAAATACGCTCAATCGCTTCCGCCACCTGCTGATGCATCGCGCGTCGTGTCTCCGGCGCGAGTTCTGCCAGCAGCCCCTCGCGCAGCTTATCATGGGCGAACCGCCAGCGATCATCCTGCACTTCGATCACAGCAGCATTTGCACATACCAGCAGCCACTCGGTCAGGTTCGTCTGCTCATCAATCGCTTGCAGCATATTCAGGTCCAACTGCCGCCCT
>JBGSXK010000245.1:0-4319 GCA_041751455.1 Anaerolineae bacterium | reverse complement strand
GGGCGGTGAGTCTCATTTCGCTGGTGGTCATGATTTTGTTATTCCGTCTGCGCAATCCCAACAGAGCAGATACCTGAATAGGCTGTAAAATAAAATTCATACAGTGACCGCACGGGTGCAGTCCCATCTGCGCCTGGTGCGATTATCCATGTTAACCAACGCGAGGAAGCTGACAGGCTATGTTATTTTCCCCGGCACCTCAACGAGGACGCTTGCAATTGAGATTGTCAGATCGCCGGTTGCTGCTGATAGCGGGTGATGTGCTGGCTGTGATCGTGGCCGTGTTCATTGCACTGCGCATCTGGGCACTGGTGGGTCGGCGCTTGTTTGATGCGACCTTTGTGATGCAGCAGGTCTACTGGTTTCCGGCTTTTATTCTGGTATGGGTGCTGCTTGCCAGCGCCAATGATTTTTATGACCTGCGGTTGGTGGCACGCCGCGGGGCGGCCTTTCAGCGTTTGCTGATCATTACTTTGCAAATGCTGGTGGTCTACCTGCTGATCTTTTTCCTCTCTCCACGTGCAGCGCTGCCCCGTCTTTTTTCGGTTTATTATGGTGTAGCCTCGTTTATCCTCATCGGTTTGTGGCGCTTTGTTTATCCGATGATTACAGGGTGGGCAAGCGAACCGCGGCGGGTGCTGATTGTGGGCACGGATTGGGCGGCGGAAACCATCATCGGCGCAATTGGACGTTACGCCTACGAGGAATACGAAATCAAGGGCATCATCGGCGAGCCGGACGAGGTGGGCGCTGACATTTGCGGGGTGCCAATTATCGGTGAAGGCGCGGATCTGATGAACTATGTCCGGCGTGACCGCATCAGTGAGCTGATCGTGACTTCTACCCGTGAACTGGGTGGTAAAACATTCCAGGGTGTTATGGATGCTTATGTAAGCGGGTTGAGCGTGGTGCCTATGCCGCTGTTGTATGAGCGTATTACAGGGCGTGTGCCTGTAGAGCATGTCAACAAGAATTGGGCGGTAGTGCTGCCACTGGATAACAACTCGGTCTTTAATGTTTATCCGCTGCTTAAGCGTCTTATGGATATTCTGCTGACCTGCATCGGTATGGCTTTCTTTCTGGTGATGCTACCGGTGCTTGCCGTGATTATCAAGTTGGACTCGCCGGGGACGATTTTCTACAGCCAGAAGCGCATGGGTCTGAATGGCCGCAGTTTCTCGATCTACAAGTTTCGCACCATGGTGAGCGACGCAGAATCGCAGAGCGGCGCGGTATTCAGCCATAAGGGTGACCCGCGGGTGACACGCAGCGGGCGTTTTATGCGTAAGACACGGCTGGATGAACTGCCGCAGTTGTTCAACGTGCTGCGCGGGGATATGAGCCTGATTGGCCCGCGTCCGGAACGCCCGGAGCATGTGGAACGGTTGATTACTAAAATTCCGTTTTACCGTACCCGGCTGGTGATTCGCCCCGGTTTAACTGGCTGGGCACAGGTGCGTTATGGTTATGGCGCAGATGACGATGATGCGCTGATTAAGCTTCAATATGACCTTTACTACATTCGTCATGCCTCGCTGCTGCTGGACATGAACATTATTATTCGCACAGTGGGCAAGGTGCTTCGCATGAGCGGCGTGTAAACGCCCGGTCAGGATAGGTGATGCGGCGATCCCTTTTTATCTTGCTGGCGTTTTATTTTGTTTTTCTGGGCGGCAGCAGTTATTACTATCAGTTTTTTCCCTTACGTTACTTCCATCATGCGTTGGTTACGGTACTGCTAGTGTGGTGGCTCATCAAACGACTGCGGCGTGACGAAGGACTGCCTGCGACACTCCTTAATATCCCGCTGGCGGTGCTGGTCGGAGTGTGGTTTGCCTCCGGGGTGGCCGGGCTGGACTGGCGCATGTCGCTGGAGCATACGTGGTTTCTGGTGACGCATGTGTTGATTTTTTTCGTGCTGGTTGATCTTATTCAGCGTGGTAAGCAGCGCCTTGTGATGGAAACTCAGTTTTTGCTGGGCGCAGTAGTGGTGCTTATCAGCGGCTTACAACTTGTTTCATGGTATTTTGGGTTGGGTATCACGCCAGAATCGCGCTTTGGCTGGGCAGCGGTGATCGGGCCAGGAGCGTGGTTACCGCTGGAAATGGAGCGTTTGTGGCTGGCCATGGGGGTAAGCACCTGGCTGGCGGGCTATGGCGCGCCGCTGGTGATTGTGGCGGCGGGTTGGGCGCTGACGGTGCATCGACAGGATTACCGGCGGGTATTGTGGGGGCTTACTGGCGCGCTGCTGGTGGTGACACTGCTGACATTCTCGCGTGGGGGGATTGTGGCGCTGGCAGTGAGTGTGACTGTGTGGCTGCTGCTGGAGATCATCCCGCGTATTTCTGTGGAGGGCTTTTCTCGTCGCAGCGCGCCGCTGGTGGCAGTGCTGGTGGGCGTGGTGACGGTGGCGCTGGCCGGGGTGCTGCTCATCAGTCAGAATCCAGGTCGAGTTACAGGCGATGCCAAGCGGCTGGATTTGTGGAACAGTGCTGTAGAGATGATTCGGGATTATCCGGCACTGGGAGTGGGTACAGGGATGTTCGGGCGGGGACTGCGGATGTATCGTGACCCGGCGGTGGTGGATGATCGTCTGAGCACCGCCCACAATATTTATCTGAATACGGCTGCCGAAATTGGTGTTGTGGGAGTGGTGGCTTGCGCTGTGCTTGCGCTGATGCTGCTGCGTTTATGGCTGTGGCAGTGGCGAAACGCGCCCACATCAGAGGCACGCAGACGCTTAGTGGCGGTCTATGCGGCGCTGGCGGGGGTAGCGGCGCAAAGCTTCTTCGATAATTTCATGATGACTTCGCTGGTCAGCCTGTTCCTGGTGCTGCTGGCTTACACTGTGGCGGTGCATACACCACCTGCTCTGGTGGTTTCTCGGGTGAATCGCGGGCTGGCATGGAGCGCGCTGGCGCTGGTGATCGCTTATGGATTATGGTTTGTGCAGGTGGATCGTGCACATTTAAACTCTCAGCGCAGCCTGCGCGAAAGTGACTCAGATGCATTGCAAAGCGCTCAGGTCGCCGCCGAGATTGACCCTGCGCTGCGGTTGTATCCACTGCAAGTGCATTTTCTGGCGGCACAGCTCACTGAAACTAACCTGGAGGAGGCGCTGCGCGAGTATGAACAGGCAGTGACGCTGGAACCCACGTGGGATACGGGCTGGCTGAACCTGGCGGCGCTGGCTGAACAGCAGGGGGATTATGCTGCTGCACTGCGTTATCTGGAACAGGCGCGCGAATTGAATTATGGCAATCCAGGATGGCTGCATTGGGGACGGCTGGCTGAGGAGATAAATGCTGCACCCGAAGAAGACATCCTTGCCGCTTATCGCATAACGCTGGAACAGCATCCTGAGCAACTGCCACTGTCGGATTTTTGGGGTGAAACCGCTGTGCGCGCACAGGCAGTGCAGGATTATAGCGTTGGCCTGCCGCTCGACCAGCAGTATCGCATCGCAGCGGCCCATGAGCCGGAGCGGCTGGTGGAGATGGTGCCGGATGCGGCAGAAAGCGCCGTGGAATGGTGGGTGGTAGGGGAATATGCACTGACCGTTGAAGGGGATGCTCGGCAGGCTGTCACTGCGTTTAGCAAGGCGGTTGCACGTGACTGGCAGAACGGGGATTATTATGCTGCGCGGGCACGGGCTGAATTGGTGACAGACCCGGATGCTGCGATGCGTGATCTGACGATTGCTGAACTGCTGGGCACACGGTTTGAATACCCTGATGCGGTACGGATAGCATTGGCGCGATCATCACAGGAAATTTACGAATTACGCGCCAGGGCAGTGCCGCCGCGTGTGGTGAGCCAGAACTTTGAGGCGGTGCTGTTTGGCCGGGTGGCGCAGTTTGATGTGCTGCCTGCAATGCGCCTGCCGGGGCCGGGGCGCGTGGCCATGCAGCCCTGGTATGATATTGCGGCGGATTACGAGGCCGAAGGTGATTTTGAAGGGGCGACAAGAGTTTACCGGGCCATTCTGGCTTACGCGCCGGATGAAACCGGGGCGCGGGCAGAACTCGCACGTTTGATGGAATAGCCGGGCATGGCAGTACATATGACAGGCGAAAAATATGCGAAACAGCTCTATCCTGCGGGCAGCGCTGGTGCTGCTGTTCTGCTATCTGCTGGCAATCGGCGGGACATTTAACGGCCTGACTCATCCACAGCTCCGGTTTATGTCGTTGGTGTTGCTGGCGGTGATATTCGCTGGTTGGCTGGCGGTTCACTGGCGGCATGGCTGGACATGGCACCGCACCCCGCTGGATGTGGTGTTCATTCTATGGGCGGCGGCTTTTGCCATTTCGCTGTTG
>JBGSXK010000244.1:0-9509 GCA_041751455.1 Anaerolineae bacterium | reverse complement strand
CGTCCGTGCTGCTCATGCTGCTGGCAGCATGGCTGATCTGGCGGGAGTGGCTGGTGCGCGTCCGCTTCTGGCTGCTGCTGGCGCTGCTCAGCCTGACAATGCTCCTCATTGGCTTCTTCCGTGCCGACTACGCGCTCATGTTGCGCGGGCTGCGCGCCGATCAATGGCTCGATATATTGCTGCTGGCCTTCGCCTTATGGAGGCTGCGTTATGCGTCGTAGGCTGATCATCAGTATTCTGGCGCTGGCGGTGCTGCTGTTTGGACTCTTGCGGCCTGTACAGGGGCCGGGCACAAGCTCCGAAACAGGCACACCTGCCCCTGTTCCTACGCTTGATCTCACCAGCGCACCCTGTACTGACGCACCGCCCACCCGCCTCGCCCGTGGGATGCAGGGACTGGTGGCCTATCCCGCAGCCGGGGAGGTGCGCCGTAATCTGGTGGTGCGTGCCATGCCTGGCGGGGAGCAGGTCGGTCTGTTAGGGCCGGGAAGCCGATTCACCCTCACCGGGGAAGCATTCTGTACCTCCGATGGCCTGCGCTGGTGGCCGCTGGAAAATGACATGCTTTCCGGCTGGAGTGTGGAAGGCTTCGCGCCCGATGATTATCTGATGCAGCCGGGCAGCAGCTCACAATGAGCGCTGAGTAATGGATTTTATGCCTGCACAGCATTTTTCGTAATAACTTAAAGGACTCTGATTATGCCTGAATACGATCTTATTCTGCGTAATGGGCTGCTCTACGATGGCAGCGGCGCGCCGCCTGTCAAAGGCGATCTGGCAATAAGTGGCGACAGCATCGCCGCACTGGGCGAGCTGCCCGCCGATGCTCGCGCCAGCACCGAACTGGATGTAAAGGGCATGGCTGTCGCGCCCGGCTTCATCAATATGCTGAGCTGGTCAGTCGAATCGCTGATCGAAGATGGCTGCTCACAAAGCGAAATTCGCCAGGGGGTCACTCTGGAAGTGATGGGCGAAGGCTCATCGATGGGGCCGCTTAGTGACGAGATGAAAATCAATGGTCCTGGCACCTATATGGCACAGGGTGATATTAAGTATGAGGTGGAGTGGACGACCCTGGGCGAATACCTCGAATGGCTGGAAGCGCGCGGTGTGTCTTGCAATATCGCCTCGTTTGTGGGGTCATCCACCCTGCGCATCTATGTCATGGGTTATGAAGATCGCCCGCCGGAATGGGAAGAACTGGATGTCATGCGCGACCTGCTGCGCGAGGCGATGGAAGAAGGCGCGATGGGCATGTCTGCTGCGCTCATCTATACCCCGGCGGTCTTTTCCAACACTGAGGAACTGATTGATCTGGCCGAAGTGGTGGCGGAGTATGACGGAATGTATATCTCGCATATGCGCAGCGAAAGCCACACATTTCTGGAAGCATTGGACGAATTTCTGGGTATAGCGGGCGAGGCCAATGTCACGGCGGAAGTCTATCATCTGAAGGCGGCGGGCCGCGCCAACTGGCACAAGCTGGATGAAGCGATTCAGAGGATCGAGGATGCTCGCGCCCAAGGCCTGAATGTGACTGCCGATATGTACACCTACACCTACTCCGGCACCGGGCTGGATGCCTGCATTCCGCCCTGGGCGCACGAGGGCGGCCATGCCAGCCTCATCGCGCGCCTGCGCGACCCGCAAACTCGTGCGCGCATCAAGGCGGAAATGAGTACACCGTCTGACCAGTGGGATAATATGTTTCTGGAATATATCGACAGGCCGGACAATATCCTGCTGTCGGGCTTCAAAAAAGATGAGATGAAGCCTTTGCAGGGCAAGCGCCTCTCCGAAGTCATGGCGGAGCGCGGCACCTCGGCGGAGGATACGCTTTTTGATCTCATCCTGGAAGATGACAGCCGCATCTTCACTATTTACTTTAATATGCTGGAAGATAACCTGCGCAAACAGGTCGCTCTGCCCTGGGTGAGCTTCTGCTCCGATGCCGAATCGCAAGCGCCCGAAGGCGTGTTCCTGCGCACCAATCCGCACCCACGTGCTTATGGTGCGTTTGCCCGCCTGCTGGCGAAATACGTGCGTGATGAGGGCATCATCCCCCTGGAAGAAGCCATCCGCCGCCTGACTTCTTTCCCCGCAGCCAACCTGAAGATCGAAAAACGCGGCACGCTGCGTGAAGGCTATTATGCCGATGTGGTGGTCTTCGACCCGGCGGCGGTGCAGGATCATGCTACGCCAGAGAACCCGCACCAGTATGCTACAGGCATGGCGCATGTCTTTGTCAACGGGGTGCAGGTGCTGAAGGATGGAGAGCATACCGGGGCGAAGCCGGGGCGAGTGGTGCGCGGGCCGGGCTATAAAAAACCTCCTTTCCATCATCGCTATCCTGCCGTGCTGCATCCCTTGCTCACATTAGGTGAGGACTACGACGGCACCTATGCCGAATTTAAGATCGGCAGGGACTATATCCCCAACCTGATTCGCATGGCAACTGATATTCACCTGCTGCATTCCGGCCAGGATGCACCGCTTCATGCGCCATACCATGCCATGCGGCGGCTGGCACAGTTGAAGGCCAAAGAAGCCATTGAGCCGCTGATGACGGTGCTGCAAACCGGCCATCCCCTTACGGTAATACGTGAACTTCCGCCCGTGCTGGCGGAGTTGGGCACAGCGGTGATCGCGCCGCTGCAAGCCTACATGAGCAATACCGAACATCCTGATTATGCCCGGTCATTGGCCGCCTTCACGCTGCTGCATGTCGGCCAGGAACAGTCACCGGAAATTTACAGCCTGTGCGAAACACTGGTCATCCGCGAATTGGAAAAATATGCGGAGAACAGCCCGGCGCTGAATGCCTTCCTTATCAACTACCTCGTCAATGCCGAGGCAGATATGGAGGAGCTTGTCGCGCAGGTGTTTGCGGCAGGCCGGGTGGATGAAGACATTGCCGGATCATGGAAAGAGGTACAGGTGCGGCTGGGGGTGCGCCTGTCCGATAACCTGCAACAACTGCTTGAGGTTGAGCCGTATAGCTGGGAAGAAGCAGAAAATCCCGCCGATGCACAGCGCAAGGCTAACGCACAAAAGAAGGCGAAACGCAAACAGACGGCCAAATCGAAGAAGCTGAACCGCAGGAAAAAACGTTAACGCGCTGCCATCTGCTGCGGATTTACCAGGCCTGGGCCGTGACGCGCTATACCCAGCCGTCTCTGCCCTGCTGCGCCCGACTGGTTGAAGCACTATTCTCGCCATTACGAAAACGTATCGTTATGGTAAAATCTACCCCAACCTGCTTTTTCCACCCTTACATCGAAGGAGTCGTTATGCGCATCACCGTCGGGCTGGCGCAGATTTACCCTAAATTAGGCGACGTAAAAGCCAATCTTGCCACACATCTTGACTACATCGATCAGGCGGATCGCCAGGGTGTAGATCTGCTCGTCTTCCCGGAACTGTCACTGACAGGCTATCAGGTGCAGGATATGGTGCCCGAAGTGGCGATCCGCGCTACCCGTGATGACGCGACTTTCCGCGCGCTGCTGGATGCCAGCAAGCACATGGACATCGTGTTTGGCTTTGTCCATGCAGATAAGCGCCAGCGTTTCTACATCGCCAATGCGTATGTGTCGCAGGGCGAAGTGCTGCACATCCATCACAAAATGTACCTGCCCACGTACGGCATGTTCGACGATGGCCGCTACTTTGACCAGGGCGAGAGCGCCCGCGCCTTCGACACCCGCTTTGGCCGGGTGGGTATGCTGATCTGTGAGGATTTCTGGCACATCTCCTCTCCCTATCTGCTGTGGATGGACGGCGCAGACCTGATGGTATTTAACAGTTGCAGCCCCAGCCGTGGGGTGAGCGCCGCCGAGGATGGCCGGCTGACGGTCTCGCGCTGGGTGGAGTTGGTAAACCAGACCTATGCCAGCATGTTTACCAACTACGTCATTCATTGCAGTCGGGTGGGTTATGAAGACGGCAAAAACTTCTGGGGTGGCTCGTCCGTGGCCGACCCTAACGGCGAGTTTCTCACTCACGGACTCTATTTTGAGGAAGCGCTCATCACCCAGAATATTGACCTCAACCAGATTCACCGTACCCGCAGTCTGATGCCGCTGCTGCGCGACGAGCGCCCGCAGCTTGTCCACGACGAATTAGAGCGTATTCTGCGGAATGATAGGGCCTGACCTCATGGCCGATAAAACCCTTCTCGCGCGCAGTAATGCCGGGATGCGCCTCATCGCGCAGACAACGTTTCTTAATCAGGCAGACTTCGAGCGCCTGCATGACTTTATCCGGCAGAGTTACAATGACGATGCTCTGCGTGACCAACCCACCGAGGAACGTCTGGCTGAGCTGCGGGCGCTGGCTGCACAGGCCGGACGGCTGCGGGTGCATCAGGTGATCGCATACGATAAACACCAGGTAGTGGTGCTCATGCAGCCCGAACATGAGGATTGTTTCTACACCATCGAGTTAGCCGTTGAGGAGGACTATCCCCATAAAATCCTAGCCTACCGCCACGAACTCGTTCTTAAAGTATGACATACGTTTTTGCAACAAGATGTACAATAGAGAACATCAGCAAGTTTACGCGAGGCGCGCCATGGCACTTACATCTTCCCAGATTGATGTGCTTAGGACATGCAGCAAGGATGAGGTGTCATTTGAAAAGCTGCGTAACCTGTGTGAAGCATTAGCCCATAAAGCCAGTTTTTTCGAAGAAATAGTCGAGAAAAGTCCCGATATTGTCGCCTGTCTCGATGACAGGATGCGCTATATCTATGTCAACCAGGTGGCTGAGCGTGCATTCAACCTGCCTCGTACTGCATTCCTGGGTAAGACCCCGGCTGAGCTGAATGATTTACCAGGACTCAAAGACACCCGCACTTCCGGGCTGGAGGCCGTGCTGGAAACAGGCGAAGCCAACCAGCATGAGTTCATCTACGAAGATGGCACCGAGCGCCATTATTACGAAGTCCGCCGCTGCCCGCTGTACGATGATAATCAGAAGATCAAAGCGGTACTCACCTACACACGTGATGTGACCCGCCGTGCTCAGGCCGAGGCTGCGCAGCGCACCAGCGAAGAACGCTTCCGTATCCTGGTAAATTCGATAGAAGAGGTGGTTTTCACGCTGGATATGGAACAGCGTTTTACAGGGATTTATGGTTATGGCTTCGAGTATCTGGGCAAGAAAGTGGAAGACTTTCTGGGCAAAACCACGCGCGAGATTGCCATCCCACAATACGCAGCCTTCTTCGAGCAGCAAAACCTGCGGGTGCTGGCGGGTGAAAAGCTGGTCTATGATTGGGTAGACGAACTGGAACGGCATATCCAGACCTCGCTGTCACCCCTCTACAATACAGAGGGCGAGATCGTCGGAATCGCCGGGGTCAATCGCGATTTTTCAAATGTCAGGAAGATCGAAGAGGCGCTGGACGAAAGCCGACATTTTGCCGAGCAGATCATTCAGACGATGCCGGGCGTGGTGTTCATTTTTGACATGATGCAACAACGCAACGTCTATATCAATCAGGAAATCAAGCGCGTCCTGGGGTATACGCCGGAGCAGATGAAGGCCATGAGTTTCGAGCATATCGAGCAGGTATTTCATCCTGATGATGTAGCCTTCTGGTTGAGCAATGCGGATTCTTACCCGTTGCAGGAAAACAACGAGCCTTACGAAAACGAATATCGCTTCCGTAATGCCGCCGGAGAGTGGCGCTGGTTATCAGTCCGCACTGTGGTTTTCCGGCACGATGCGGATGGTTCGCCCAGCCAGCTTTTAGGTATCGCCCAGGATATTACCCCCCGCAAGGAGATGGAAGAGGCGCTGCGTACTAACGAAAAACATTTCCGACTGTTGATAAACTCGGTAGATGATGTGTTTTTCACCCTGAATCGGGAGCAGCGTTATACCAGCATACACGGCATCTGGCTGGAGAAAGGTGGTTATACAGCCGCCTCGTTCCTGGGCAGAACAGCACGCGACCTCTTTGGCGAAGCCGATGCCCAGGTTCATGAGGAAGCCAACACACGCACGTTGGCCGGTGAGCATGTGGTCTACGAATGGCAGGGGCCATCGGGTTATATGCAAACCTCGCTCTCGCCCCTGCGCGATAACTCCGGCGCGATCATTGGCATCGTTGGGGTAGGGCGCAATATCACCCCGCTCAAACAACTGGAGAATGCCCTGCGGCAGAGTAACAAGCAGTTTAACAATCTGGTCGATAACCTGCCCGGTATGGCCTATAGTGTTCGTACTTTCCCCGATGGCTGGGTGGAGGTGCAGTACCTTAGCCCGCACTGCGAAGTGCTGCATGGCTATACAGCGGACATACTGTCACGTAACCTGAAGCTGCTCTACCGTCAGGTTCACCCGGACGATTTCCTCCACTTTCGTGAGGTCGCGGGAAAGGCTGCTGCCGAGGTGAAGCCTGCGGTGTGGGAGGGGCGCTTTGTCGTTAATGACGAGGTGCGCTGGCGGCAGTTTAACTCGCAACCGGAGCTGCTGGACGATGGAAGTATTCTCTGGCAGGGGCTGGAGACAGATATCACCGATCAAAAAGCAGCGGAGGCGGCGCTGCGAGAGCAGGAACGCCTGACGGGTGCCCTGTATAAAGAGCATGAATTAAGCGAACTGCGCGGTAATATGATGATGCGCATCGCTCATGAGTTTCGGACACCGCTCTCCGTAATCCTGGCTTCTTACCAGATGCTTCATCGTTATTATGATCGTATTGATCAGGAGATGCTTGGAAATCATCTCGTCAAAGTTCAGAACGCTACTCGCCGTCTGACGGATATGCTGGATGCCATCGCCGCTGTGATGAACAGCCAGCTTGAGCCATTTTTTGCGCCGCTGGATATAGGCCAGCTCTGCCAGCGTGTGGTGGCTGATGCTCAGGGGGCAGGCGGCCAGCAGCACCAGCTTAAGCTGATGCTGGACAGGCAAACCAGAATGATCATCGCCGACGAAAATCTCATTGGCATTATGCTGGTTAATCTGCTCTCCAATGCCTTCCTCTATTCCGATCCCGGCACGGTGGTCACCCTCAGCCTGGCATCCGGGGATGATGACAGTGTGGATCTGCGCATCACCGACCAGGGCAGGGGACTTTCCGAACGGGAACAGGTTTATGTGTTCGAGCCGTTTTTCCGGGGCAGCAATTCGCGGGAAACCGCGGGTATCGGGCTTGGCCTCACACTCACACAGATTGTGGTCAACCTGCACCGTGGCAAAATCAACTTTGAAAGCCAGCAGACGACGGGTACGACCGTCACCGTGTCTCTGCCCATTACCCAACCCAATATCTCATGGCAGGAAGATCACCAGCACTCTTAACCCTTATCGCACACCAGGAACAGGCATTTATGACCACTGTCACCAAACCCGATCTCCTGCACCGTCTGGAGATTGATACCCATCTTACCAGACGCATTTTGACCGGATTTATTCAGGACCAGATTGCTAAAGCGGGCATGACGCGCGCGGTGATCGGCCTTTCGGGTGGCATCGACTCTGCGCTGTCAGCCTATCTTTCTGCCGAGGCACTGGGCGCAGAGAATGTACTGGCAGTGCGGATGCCTTATCGCACATCGTCCGGTGCCAGCCTCAGCGATGCCGAAACTGTCATCGAGGATTTGAATCTGCCCAGCCTGACGATTCCGGTTACGGAGATGGTCGAGCCGCTGTTCGAGCGCTTCCCCGACATGAGCAATGTGCGCCGGGGTAACATCATGGCACGCCAGCGAATGATTATCCTTTATGACCAGTCGGTGGAGTGGGGTGGGCTGGTCATGGGCACAAGCAATAAAACCGAGTTTTTACTGGGTTATTCCACCATCTATGGTGACAGTGGGGTCGCTATGCAGCCGATTGCAGACCTGTATAAAGCGCAGGTGCGCCAGTTAGCGCGGGCAGTGGGTGTACCCCAGGCCATCCTGGATAAAGCGCCGTCAGCAGACCTGTGGGAAGGTCAGACCGATGAGGCCGAACTAGGCTTCACCTACAGCGATGTCGATCAGGTGCTGTTCCTGCTGGTGGATGAACGTTACACGGTGAACGAAGTAGTCGAGGAGGGCTTCGAGCGTACTTTTGTCGAAAATGTCTGGCGACGGGTGAAAGCCAACCACTACAAGCGCACCATGCCCAACATCGCTAAAATCAGCAAGCGCACCATCGGCCATGATTTCCTGTATCTGCGGGATTGGGTGGGCCGCTGACGAGATCGAAGGAGCGTAAACAATGAGCCAACCACCTGCAAGCCCGACCAACAGCTTATTGGGGTATCCCAATGACACGCGTCTGTTGATTATGAACGCTGATGATTTTGGTATGTGTCATGCCATTAATGCCGCAATCCTGCGTGCCTTCAGGGAAGGTCTGGTCACATCCACCAGCCTGATGACTCCCTGCCCATGGTCTTTGCATGCCATCACGCTGCTTAAGGAAAATCCTGATCTGCCCTTTGGCGTTCACCTGACGGTGATCTGCGAAACCTCGAACTACGGTTGGGGGCCGCTGGCTCCCAGGGAAAAAGCCCTCTCGCTGCTCAATGAAAGGGGTTACTTCTATAACATAGAAAATATCCCCCGGTTTCTGGCGCAGGCCAGGCTGGAAGAAGTGGAAACGGAATTCAGGGCGCAGATCGAAACAGTGCTGTCCGCCGGGCTAAAGCCAACCCACCTGGACTGGCACTGCCTGCGGAATGGCGGCCGGGAAGATATTTTTGATCTGACCTTTGAACTGGCTAAAGAGTATAGACTGGCCATGAGGGCCTATGACAGCCCATACATGGAAAAGCTGCATGGTGAAGGCTTGCCCGCCGACGATTACCCTCTTCTGGATAGCTACAGCTTAGATAAAGAGCGTCAACTGGCACAGTTGATGCAGCGACTGCGCGACCTGCCTGCCGGGTTGAGTGAGATAGCCGTGCATCCCGGACTGAGCAGTGAGGAACTGCAAACCATCGAGCCAGATAGCTGGCGAGTGCGGCAGACGGATCTGGAGTTCACACTCTCCGCCCAGGCGCGTGAGATCATCCGACAGGAAGGGATTATACTGCTCAGCTACAAGCCGCTTCAGGAAGTCTGGCAAAACAGATAAACCAGGCCTGGCCCTGTTGGGTTTAACATAATTCTGAAAAGGGGACACTTATGAATGTATGGGATGCGATTCGCACCAAGCGCGCGATACGCCACTTCATGGATAAGCCGCTGCCAGAAGATGCGGTAATCCGCATTTTAGACGCAGGCCGCCGCTCACAAAGCTCCAAGAACAGCCAACCCTGGCAGTTCATCGCTATCCGCAACAAAGATACCCTGCAAAAACTCTCGACCACGGGCGACTGGATCGGGCATGTGGCCGGGGCGGCCCTGTGCGTCGTCATCCTCACACCTGCCGAGGCTGACCGCGCCCTGTGGCATATGTTCGATGCCGGGCAGAGCGCCTCTTACATGCAGCTTGCCGCTGTGGAACTGGAGATAGGGTCTTGCCTGGGTACCATTTATCAGTCAGAGGCCGCGCGCGATCTGCT
>JBGSXK010000243.1:0-4615 GCA_041751455.1 Anaerolineae bacterium | reverse complement strand
TGAATCACGCTGTTTGGTTCAAACGGGATAGCATATACACTGTGACTGTCGCGCCAGCGCCATGCGCCAAACCAATCAAGCTTTTGTGCGACTGCGCCCGGCTGTACCTGTAGGGTATAGAGGCCATTCACTGCCGGGTCGGCATGGCGCGTCAGGTAAAACATCAGACGCTCGCCACCGGGGGCGACATCCAGCCCGCGCAGCCATTCCCATGCACCCAGGTCATAACGGGTATCATCACGGGTATCCAACACCGTCAGCAGTGTTGCACGGTTTTCAGGAAGCGGGGTGGAGATCAACAATCGATAGCCATCCAGCCAGCGGGCAGAGCCACCGGGCTGGGCCTGCACCACCCTCGCATTCTGCCCATCAATAGCGCTTACCCAAAACTGCGTCATTGAGGTGGGCTGGCCGGGGAGGGTGGCCTGTGCGCGTACCTCCCATAAAAGCTGTGTATTATCCGCGCTGACAGCGGGAACGCTGCCCTGAGTTTGCACATTCCAGTCTGCCCCGTCACTCAAACGACGGATGAAGACCTGTCCGTTATTATAGATCATCTGGTGTGAACCATCTGGCGAAAGTATGGGGGGCGGTGCCTGGCTCACTACCTGGAACGGTGCGGCATCGGCCACAGACCATTCAAAAATATTCGCCTGCTGGTTAGGCGAGCCATCCACCACATACAGACGGTTGGCATCGGTAGGGTGCCACCAGGGCAGTGGACAGCACTGGGCAAACCCCAGCGGACGCAGCACAAATGTCGCATTTTCCGCCAGCGGCACTTCCGCACGGGGGAGAGGCGGGTTAGGTGGAGGCTGGAGGCCGCGCGGCAGCGGACGGGTACTTGTATAAGCATTCAGTATGCGCCCACCCAATACCACATCCGGCTGATCGTCCAGACTCATCCACTGACGCGGATTAAACATATCCTGCTGGAAAAGGGGATAACCGAACGAACCAATCGTCGCCAATGTGTGCCAGGGCGCGTCAATATAATCCACCGGGTCGAAGAGAGTCCGATAATCCAGTGAACGGATTTCCAGATGCAGGTGGGGACGCGAATCGCAGACTACATCCGGGTCACCAGAGCGCCCGACCACATCACCCCGATTGACCCATTGGCCGGGTTGAAGGGGAGAACGCTCTAACAGATGGCCATAGAGTGTGACCAGCCCCTGCGCCTGATGGCGGATAAGCAGGTTGTGGGGCGCAGAGCCAAAACCCAGATCATCGACAAACAGCACCTCGCCATCACCGATGGCCACCAGTTCAGTGCCACAGGGCATAGAGAGATCCAGACCAAAATGGATTCCCTGTCCAGCGCTGTACCACGCCTGCCCATTATTAAACGCACCGGTGGTATTGCCATAGGGCTGTCCCATCAGCCATGTGGAGGGACCAGGCGGCACTGCCACAGGCAGGATGAACGGCTTGCTGGAGGCAGTTTCCTGGGCAGAGGTGGCAAAAGTGACACTCAGCAGCAACACAATAAGACCGACCATAAGTCTCAAATGCATGGATTTCCTCATCAGGACTGTTTGATTGATGGGACGAATTATACGCAGGGATGCTTAAAAAGGGATGATAGGGGATATTTAGAAGCAAAACACGTGAAGTTATTTTTTTGAACTGCAAGGGCGGCTAAACCACCGCCCTTGCCAAAGCTGATCTATGAGATAATTAAAGTTGTCGCGCTAGTTGTCGCCGGGATGCGGCTCATCGGCTTCCATCAACACCTCATCAATCTGCCGCCGCAGTTCGGGGTTGATCTCCGCCGGATTATAGCTGCTGTCTCTGTAACCATTCACCTTCTTCTTTTTGGATTCCCTGAAGGCGGCTGTGCCCGAACCACGCCGAAGCAGCAGATAAACACCCACCGCAATCAAGGCCAGTGGCAGCCAGGTAGAGGCCAACGGAGTGTTACCCCTAAAGATCAGTACCTCAAATACCACCCAGAATGCGATAAAAACGAGCGTGCCGATCCTGACGAATTTATTGCCCACGCTGTAAGTGCTCTGGTTTTGTGTACGCCGCCCCACAAACGTTAACCCCAGGCCCAGGAACACCGGATACAGCGCCCAGATATAAGCCCAGCTTTCCCAATGGCCCGTGATACTCTGGTAGAGCAGGATAAGCCCGGTGCCCGTTACCATAGCACCGGGGATGGCCAGCCCGGCTTTGTCTTTATTGCCTGTAATCGCAGCATACAAAAAGGCTGCGCCGGGAAGGATGACAAAAAACGGCCAGAGCAGGCCCAACAGACTAAAGTTAAAAACCTGCCCCAGCAGGAAAAACGCGCCAAGGCTGATCAGGATTATCGCCGCAATATTGCGACCGGAGTCATTATGGTTCATTTTGGATCCCCTACGTACTTTCTACTCAAGCATTTACTTTCTGCACTATAATACGCACAGGGATTTCCAAAAGTTGCGACGTGGTTACGCGCCTGGCAAGCGCCGTGTATGGAGGGGCCAGCCTGCCCGAAGGCGCACCTCGGTTTCCTCCCAGGAGCGCACGCCACTGATCGAATCGGCGGCTTCAACATTACATGCACCCACCGCACAGGCGCGGCGTATCGCCTCCAGCGGAGGCATACCGCACAGCAGCGCCTTCAGGAAACCTGCATAAGCCGAATCACCTGCGCCAATCGTCCCTACTACATCCACTTTAAATGCTGGCTGCCACAGTTCCACCCCACCCCAGACCTGGGCATCCAATGGCAGATGACGGGTCAGGGATGCGATGCGCTCAGCAGGACTGGTCTTGAGATAAAAGCCCATTTCACTCAGCTTAAAGCCGGTCACGGCCACACCAAAGCTCAGCAGTTCATCGGCCAGCGCAGAAAGATAGTGCCTGGTGAGATGCCGCAGTACATTACCACGCCAGGCCTCAAAATCCGCACGGCGCAGCATAAAGATAATTTCCTCAATGCTGGGAATAAAAATATCGACATAGGGTAATGTGCTGGCGAGGATCGTTTTCCAGTCTGCGCGCCCGGTGGCGCTTTCCGGGTCGGGCAGGGTCGTGTCCAGGGTGGTGATCGCACCTGCCGCCCGCGCCCGGCGACACACCTCCTGAAGCTCCCGCCCCTCCTGTGCTACCAGACGCGGCAGCAACGGAGGATAGCCCAGGTGAAAAATGCGGGTCTTTTCCAGTTTTGTGAAGTCAATGTCGTTCAGGCCAAAGGTGTTGTTCGGCCCGGCGTGATGCAGAAAGGTGCGATCTGCTTTTTGGGGAGCAAGGACGATGGTATAGGAACTGGTATGACCGGGGCGCACCGTAATCAGATCGGTCAATTGCGCACCACGTGCGCGGATCAGGCTGAGAATCGTCTGGCCGAGCATGTCATCGCCAATAGTGGACATCAGGCCAGCTTTTACGCCCAGATGATGCAGCGCCTGCCCGGTGTTGGAAACCGCGCCGCCTGTAGCAAAGATTAATGGGCCGGTTTCGAAAAGGTGGCCGGGGGTTGCCAGCGCATCCAGTGGCACATTGTCCATTTCCGGGATCATGTCCAGGCACAGATGACCGCTTACAATCACATCGAATTGTTCGCTCATAAACCCTCCCGGTCATAATACGCGATGAGTTTCCAATGAGTCAAAATCTATCGCTCATTGCTCAAGATTGTGTAGGTGAATAACCTGCTGCTGTTTTTGTGATTCCAGGGCAGCGGTCAGGACACGGTGATGCTGCATCGTTTCCTGCGGCGTGACACAGTGAAAGCTCTGTTTCATGCCTGCACGTCCGTGTGCAAGCTGATCGCAGAAAGCCGCCCACATCTGCAGCAGCGCGTCGGAGAAGCCAAACTCGAAAATACCACCCGTAATTGTGGGGTAGACCGACTGGTAGCCGAGGTCAGTCATCGACCAGGACTGCTCACCACCGGGGGTGTAACGCATGGTCTTTAGCGTTTTAGGATATTTGCTGGAAAATTCTGCGCTGAATTCTGTACCCACCACCCGCAGATACCATGTATTGGTTTCGCCCGGCGCGATGCGATGAGTCTGAATATACATCGGGAAAGCCTGATCGTCAGTTTTCACATCACAACAGAGCGTAGCATTATCCCAGGTTTCGCACGGCACAAGATCACCACTGGCATCAGGGCGCTGTGTGATGATGTTACTGAGCATTGCGCGCAGACTGTGGGGCACCCAACCATAACGCAGCGGGATATGTAGCGCGTGCATTCCCAGGTCTCCCATACAGCCATATTCCCCATTGACCGCAATCATCCGTTTCCAGTTGATTTTCTTGTGAGGGTCAAGGTCACTGCTGTGCAGCAGACCAGAGGATACTTCGATAATCTGGCCGAAGCGTTCTTCCTCGATGAATTTAATAATCCGCTGCGCGCCGGGGAAAAATGGAAACTCCGACGAACAGGCGACCACCACATCAGGATGATGGGCCATGTCTTTGAGAATGGTCTGGTTGGCTTTAAGATCAATGCCAAAGGGTTTTTCACCCAACAGGTGTTTCCCGGCTTTGATGATATCCGTATAAAGCTGCGCATGAAGATTATGCGGCACAGCACAATAGATCGCGTCAATCTCGTCACTGTTGAGCAGATCATGATAATCGGTGGTTTTGACTTTGATACTGTCAAAGCTGG
>JBGSXK010000242.1:0-2556 GCA_041751455.1 Anaerolineae bacterium | reverse complement strand
TGGATTATGTGGACGAAGAAATGCTCCAGATAATGGCGAAGGCTGGCTGTGATACCATTTCCTGGGGTATTGAGAGTGCCAACGAGGAAATTCTCAAGAATGCCCGTAAGGGCACCACGGCGGAACGTGCCCGTCGTAGTCTGAAGTGGTCGAAGAAGTTTGGCATCCGTAATTTCGGTTATTTCATCATCGGCCTGCCCGGTGAAACGCGCGAGAGCATTCAGGAAACGATTGATTTCAGCAAAGAGCTTCCGCTTGACCTCGCCATCTTCCATATCGCCGCGCCCTATCCAGGCACACCGTTCTTTTTCCAAGTAATGGAGAACAACTGGTTCCGCCCTGGCACAAAGTGGGAACAGGTTGATATGGATAAGTCTACTGTCTTGCAATACGATAACCTTAGTGCTGAGGAATTGCAGAAGGAAGCCCAGCGGGCCACCCGCGAGTGGATGTTCCGACCCGGCCCAATAATGACATTCGCCAAGTCGCTGACCAATGTCGCCTCCCTCAGATCCCTCATCAACATTGGCTTCCAGCAGGCGCGCTGGGCGTTGTTCCCTAACGCCGCGCACTAAGGTTTGTCAACCTCCCTCCAAAGACGGGCGTTCCTTACATGAGCGCCTGTTTTTTATTCCAAAAGCGAAGATCACTCATCAATGAGCATCTTTGCATTTTGTGAGATTAAGTATTATTCCATTTTAAAAATAGCGTGTGTACGGAGGGATTATGCGATTAATTTTATTGCGTCATGGCGAGTCAAAACACGGAGTGGAGAATTTTATTGCAGGAAAAGCCGGTTGCAAAGGTCTTACCGAGCAAGGTGTGCAGCAGGCGGAGCAACTTGCTCGACGACTGAGAAACGAACTTGGGAGTTGTGATATTCTTTTATCGACCTCGGTAAAGCGGGCACATGAAACTGCCACGATTGTGGGCGCTCAGTTCAACCGACTTGTTCAGATCAATGACGATTTGTCTGAATTGTTGCCAGGCGATGCAGATGGCTTGTCATAGGCACAATACCAACAACAATATGGCGAATTTGATCCTGGAGCTAACCCCGATACTCCCTTCGCGCTGAATGGCGAAAGCTGGAATCAGTTCGTTTATCGTGTGCAGACAGTCCTGAACACCTTATACCAGACCTATAACGGCCAGGATATTGTGGCAGTGACCCATGCAGGCTTTATCGTGGTGTCATTTCTGTTATTATTTCAGGTATCGCTTTTCAGCAAGCGCGCAGTTATACATCCCAGCTACGCATCCATAACCGAATGGCAAATTTCTGACGATACCTGGCAATTAGTTCGCTTCAATGATACCAGCCATCTCTAAGGTGAATAAGGCAGTTTTTGGGGAGGATTTTACATGCGGGTGATTTTTGCTGGCAGTACTCCCTCTGGCTTTGTCGTTCTGGCGTATTTTCAGTCGGGTAAATACGTACAGGGGCAGGTTTTAAACCTGCCCCGGCAAACTGTACCAGTGCGATTTTAGAGGGTGTCATTCCATGTATCGTTGCCTTTGAAGGGCATGTGTTCGCCTTCGACATAACGCGGGCGCGGCTCGTACTGGTTCACACCGGGCACGGCCTGCCCGCGCAGTAGAAATGGACGATGATCCTCCTTGAGGATTTTCGTGCTGGTGGGGATGTAGCGCAGCGTCAGCCCTTTGCGCCAGTGCGGGGAGTTGTTGGCGTTGGAACCGTGAATGACGTTAGGGTGATGAATCGAGACATCTCCCGCCTTCAGTTCAATATCCACCGCTTTTGATTCATCCAGTGTCCGCGGGTCAATGCCGTAGCCCAGCACATCGGAATTGCCATCCGTTTTCTGCATCTGCCGCAGGGTGAGCAATTTCTGGTGCTGTGTCCCCGGAAGAATGCGCATACAGCCGTTCTCAACAGTCGAATCCGTCGCCGCCAGCCAGATCGTAATCACTTCCATTGGTTCCAGCGGCCAGTATGACCCGTCCTGATGCCACAGCACCGGCTGGCCTTTATAGGGCGCTTTGGCGATATAATGCGCGGCGAACAGCGCGATATTCGACCCGATGAACGGCTCGACCACATCCAGCAGGCGGTCATCCCCGGTCAGGCGGTGCATGAATGGGTCACGCTGAAGTAGCTCGTGGTGAAGCTGCTCCGGGCGGATGCCGGGGTTTTTCTCCAGCAGCCAATCGACATGCTGCGCGGTTTCCGCCGCCAGCTCAGAATCAATCGCATTCCGAATCACCACATAACCATCACGCTCATATTGTGCCCGAATATCAGTGGATTGTGTCGAAACCATGATGTGAACTCCTCTTCTCAATAACTTCGCGTTCTTTGTGTATTATGATGCTTCCAGGTCAACTGCGCTGATCTGCCCTAAATGGCACGACATCGCTGGTTTCCAGGTAGAACTGCATCAGCCGTGCTTTTAAATCGGCCAGGATACCCGCCAGCGCCGGGTCATTAATCCGATTATCAGTCTCCTGCGGGTCGGCCCGCAAATCATAGAGTTCGTCACTTTCGTACAGGCGATGTACATATTTGTAGTCTTTCGTACGGCACATTGTCGC
>JBGSXK010000241.1:0-9718 GCA_041751455.1 Anaerolineae bacterium | reverse complement strand
TACGCCCACCGCGACCTTCACACCCTCCCACCCGCCGACGATTACACCCACCGTGACCCCCGCCACGCCTGTCGTCGTGCCCCTGCGTGATATTCTGGTAAGGGTAGGGCCGGGTTCGCAGTATCCCACGCTGACGACCCTGCGCGCGGCGGATCAGATGGTGATTACGGGCATCAGCGAGGATGGAAGCTGGTATCAGGTGCTTTTACCCGATGGTCAACTGGGCTGGATGGGGTCATCTCCCGCGCTCGTCGGGGCTTATGGCAACCTGGGATCGATCCCGGTGGTGGATGCACCGACCAGTACACCGACAGAGACCGCTACAGCCACCCGTTTCCCCAGCCGTACCCCCGTGACACCTGCGCGCACCCTGCCGCCGCCTGTGACCGCGACACGGGTTGTGGTGGCAAACTGCCCCGGCACGCTGCCCTCGCGCCTGATCCCCGGCGTACAGGGACAGGTACGTGCTGACGACCCACGCCCGCTGAACGTGCGCAGCGGCCCCGGCACCACTTATCCGCGCGTCGGGCAGATCGCGATTGGCAGTATTTTTAACGTGCTGGAAGGCCCCACCTGTGCCAACAATCTGGCCTGGTTCCGCATCATGTACGCGGGCGGCTTCGAGGGCTGGATCGCCGAGGGCGACACACAGTATTTTGTAGACCCGGTGGAGTCGGAAGTGGTGGCCACCCTGGGGCCGGTGCTGCTGACCAATCGTGTCCTGGCCGCCTCCTGCCAGTTGATTACCGAAGATGAGTTTGCGGGTGGGTTGAGCAGTAATGACTGGTTTGTGGATACCACCGTGGACGCGCGTTCTTACGAGCGCCTTGTGGATGATTTCTATGAGATACGGCTTAATCGCCTGCCCGAAGGCAGTGGGGAGGCCATTTCATGGGGCAGTATACGCAACCGGGTTTTCCGCGACGGGCGGGTGGAGGCCGTAATAACTGCTTCGGCGTTCTCCACACCCACCAGCCGCACAGGCCTGTGGCTGCGCTACCAGGATGAGAATAATTTCCTGGCCTTCATGATCGCCAGCAGCGGTGCCTATCGTATTGCCCGTTTTCAGGGCGGTTATGTCAACATTGTGGACTGGACAAGCTCATCTTCCATTCGCATCGGGGATGGCGCGGTCAATACCCTGCGTGTGGATGTGGGGGGCGACACATTTGATTTTTATGTCAACGGGGAATTCCTCACCAGGGTGACCGACAGCACCTGGCCGGAAGGCCGCATTGCGTTCTGGGGATCATCGTCCCAACCCCCGGTGAGCTTCTTCCTCGATTACTTCCGTCTCTGTCGCTAAAACCGTCTTCCCTGCAACCTTTTTCTGCAAGCTGCGTATAAGCAGACTAGACACAGGAAAACCGGACTTTAAGGGGAATACGACATGGGCAATCACCACATGGAACGCAATGAACAAATTTCCGTCGGGGTGTTTTTAATCGGACTGGCTATGCTGTTTATCACAGGCTTCTGGTGGCCGGGCATTCTGCTGGTGATGGGCGCGGCGGCGCTGGCAAAAGGCGCGATGGGCAGTGAGCATGGTGAGCACTGGGGCGGCCTGTGGCTGATCGGCCTGGGGCTGTTTTTTGTGGTGGGCTTCCGTTGGGAACTGCTGCTCATTTTCGTCGGCGTGAGCATGCTGCTTGGGTATTCCAATGTGTCGCGCTGCGGTTGGGGTAATGACGACAAAGAGAAGCGCAAGCGCAAAAATGATGAAAAAACCAAGCGCGACCCCGAAGCGCTGGGCGATGTGGAGTGGATTTAAACAGGTATTTTGCAGGGCGCGGCAGCATCGCGCCCTTTTGATTCCCCATCTGGACGCTGTTCCACACGGGTGCTATAGTGGTGCGCATCAGTCCGTAGATGAGTATTTTGGCGTATGCGTCAGCCTGACCTCCTGGACGCTAAAGCGTCTGAAAGCCCGCTGATGGGCACTGAAACCACCCATAAATCCTCACCCTCCCTATTGAGAAAACTTAGACTTTTCAGCCGTGTGGCTTTAGCCCCCGCTGTTCAATGGCCTGCTTTCCTGCTCAGCCTGCTGCTGGCCCTTAGCCTGTCCGCCAGCCCGGTGACGGTAGCGGCGCAGGGTGCACCAGAGGGAGCAGCCTCCGCCTTCCTGGATGCATGGAAAGCCCGCAACTATGCGGCCATGTATGACCTCATCACCCCGGAAAGCCAGGCACTCTACAGCTTCCCGGTCTTCGAGACTATTTACACCAATGCCGATACCGCCACCGCCATGACCGATCTCAGTTTTGTGGTGCAGCAGGTGAAACCGCAGGGCGCAACCGCCGCCGTAATCTATGACCTGACGATGCTGTCGGGTGTTTACAGCCCCATCAACGACAATGGTCGTATCATGCGCCTGATGCAGTCCGCTGGTGGCTGGCGGGTAGCCTGGTCGAGCATGGATATTTTCGATGGGCTGGCCGGGGGTACGCAGCTCAGGGCGGCAGGCCAGCGTGAACCGCGTGCTAATATCTATGACCGTGAGGGCCAAACTGTGGTTCAGCAGGGGGATACTGTCGTTTCGCTTTATCTCAAGCGCGAAACGATGTTCAACGAAGCCGACTGTCTGACCTTAATGGCCGAGCTGCTGCGCCGCCAGCGTGGGGACCTGGTGCGGTTGTTCGAGCGGTTTTTGCCGGATGCCGTATTCTATATCGGCGAAGTGAACCAGGATGTTTATAACGCGCGCCAGCAGGATATGGCCGATGTATGCGGCTCGGTGCCCATCAGCGAGCGCCAGACTCGCCGTTATTACCGGGGCAACGCGGTTTCCCACGTCACTGGCTATATCGCGCAGCTTCCGGCGGATAGTGTGCAGGAATGGCTGGATCGTGGTTATCAGACCGGCGACCTCATCGGGCGCACCGGGGCGGAACTGGCTTTCGAGAGCGAGCTGAGCGGCCAGGCCGAAAGCCTGCTGCGCATCATTGAGCCGGGCGGGGCGACCATCCGCGAACTGGGCGCAACCCAGGGAACACCGCCGCAGCCCATTATGCTGACGATTGACCGTGACTTGCAGTATGAAGTCGCGCAGGCGCTGGCCGATGCCTATAACTTTGCCGAGGGTAGTTGGGGCAGTCGTGACATCTCCACAGGCGCGGCAGCCGTCGTGATGGAGGTCAACACGGGCGCGATTCTCGCCATGTCCAGCTATCCGCTTTACGAACCCGATGTCTTTAACCCGGATACCAACTGCTGCCAGCCCATCACCGCAGGGGAACGGATTACCGATCTTTTTGGCGACCCTCGCGCCCCCCTCTTTAACCGCGCTGTACAGGGTCAGTTCGCGCCTGGCTCGGTCTTTAAAGTGGTGCCGCTGGCCGCCGCCGCTGAGGAAGGTACGTGGGGACGGGAGCAGGTTTTCGAGTGTAACCTGCGCTGGGACGGGCGGCCCTTCGGGGATACCGTGGGCTATGAGCGGGTGGACTGGCGTGTGGCGGATGGTATGGACGCGGCAGGGCCAGTCACGATGACGCAGGCGCTTACCGCGTCGTGTAATCCTTTCTTCTGGCAGATGGGCGCGCTGCTCTACCGCCAGCGGGATGCCGCCAGCCTGACCGGTTACGCCCGGCGTATGGGGCTGGGGCAGCGGACAGGACTGGATTATTTCGGCACGGAAGCCGCGGGCGCGCTGCCCATCCCTGGCAACACTGCCGATGCCATCAATCAGGCCATTGGTCAGGGGGATGTGCAGGTCACGCCGATCCAGATGGCGCGGCTGACGGCAGGCATCGCCAATGGTGGTACGCTCTATAAGCCCTATCTCCTGCAGCAGGTAGGTGGCTTTGAAGGCACACCCATTACCTTTGAAGCCGAGCCGGAAGTGGTGGGCAATTTCAACTTTAAAGACACTACCATGAGCATCCTGCATGAGGGGATGTGTGCCGTGACACAAGACGAAGACCTGGGGACGGCGGTCTGGCCCTTTGAGCAGTCAGGTTACTGGGCCTGTGGCAAAACGGGCACGGCCCAGACTGGCCGTTATCCAATCGCATGGTTTATCGCCTTTGCTCCAGCCGATAACCCGCAGATCGCGGTGGCTGTCGTGGTCGATCAGGCGCTGGAAGGCTCGCAGACCGCCGCGCCTATCACGCGCCGCATTATGGATGCCTACTTCAACCAGCCGCGCTGGGGTTATCCCGGCCTGTGGCTCGACCCTTACGAGCCGCCTACCCCGCCCGAAGGCGGCGCGTTTGGCTAGCGCAATCAGCACCAGTGTGTACGGCTGCCGGGCAGCGTTAATCCCGGCGCGGGATGGTCGGCAGCACAAACATAAAGCGTCCGCCGGGGCGTTCCTCAGTGGCCGCCTCCGCCCAGATATAACCGCGATGCAGCCCGATGAAACTGCGGGCGATGGCCAGCCCCAGCCCTGTCCCATCAATGGGCTGGGCGCGGGCTTCTTTAGCGCGAAAGAGCGGCATGAAAACCTGCTCCACATCGCCATGGTTCAGGCCGGGGCCTTCGTCAACGATCGAGACCATTACGGCGGGCAGCGGGGCATCGGGTGGGGCGCTGGCGGGCAGCGCATCCGCGCCGCGAATGTACGAGGCAGTGACCACAATGCGTCCCCCGGCGGGCGAATACTTCACAGCGTTGTTAATCAGATTAAGCAAAACCTGTAAAAGCCTGTTGGGATCCGCCGAGACGGGCGGCAGTTCGTCGTCCAGCTCCATAATCAGCAGTTGCTCACGCGCTTTGACCTTCAGTTCAAGCTGCGCCACTGCGTCAATCACGATATCCGGCAGGTGAATCTGCCGCATATTCAGCTCCAGCGCGCCTGCATCGGCACGCGCCATCACCATCATGGTCTTCAGCACGTTGCTGAGATGTTTCGCGCTGCTGAAGATCACCCCGGTATAACCACGAAGCTTAACGGGCAGGTTTTCCCCACCCAGTTCCAGGATCATTTCTGCAAATCCCTGGATGTTTTGCAGTGGAGTACCCAGTTCGTGCGAGACATTGCTCAGCACTGCCGCACGCAGATGCTCTGCCGCGCGTTCGGCAGTCACGTCATGAAAGGTGAAGATGCGCCCCAGCGGATAGGGATGATGATCCTGAAATACAGGCGCGCTGTTCCACTCTATATCCAGGGGGATGCCGCTGCTGTGGATGTAGTGGAAGGTCCCGCGCGGCTCCAGTGTGTCCTGTACGGGCACCTCCAGCCACAGCGGACGCAATTCCCGCCGCACACTCTCCGGCACAGGCAGTTTGTCCAGCAGATCGGCCAGCAGCGCGCCCTGTGCTTCCTCCTCGTTGAGGTCGAAGAACTCGGTAAAGCGCTTGTTGACCGTCAGCACCCGCGCACCCGTCGCATCCGGCAGCACCATTACCACCCCATCCCTGACCGCGTTCAGCAGAGCGGAGCGTCCCTGCTGCACCAGGTCGTGCTGCTGCTGCAACACCTGTGACATGGTACTGATGGCGAGAAACTCGCTCACGGTCTGGTAACTTTCCAGCTCGGCGGCGGAAAAGGTATGGGGTTTATGGGTGCCCACCAGCAGCAGGCCCATCCGACGTGTCCCGGCGTGCAGCGGAACAATCGTCAGCGAGGCGATGCGCTCTGCCCGCAGCAGGGAACGCGCATACGAATCCAGTCTGCGCTGAAAGGCCGCCATATCATCAATAACCAGCGGGCGGTGCTCGTCCAGCTTTTTGAGCAGGTCGGGATAATCTTTCAGGTAAATTCGGGTGCGCAGCGCGACACCACTGCCGCGCCGGAGCGACCATGTACCCTGAATCTCCAGATAATCATATGGCCCATAAGGGCGGTCTTCGCTCAAAGGGCCATACAGCAGCATGGCACAACAGGTGATGTGTGTGTCGAAAAGATGATCATGCAGTGCATCGACGATCTGCTGTGGCGACGGACTTTGCGCGATCATCTGGGCGGTCAGCTTGATCGAGTGGGTAACAATCAGGCTTTGCGCCAGGGCTTCGTACAGGTGCAGATTCTCCACCACAGAGCGCGCCAGGTTCACCAGGATGATGATTTTCTCCGCGTCGGCCATGCTCAGCGCAGCTGGTCGCAGGTTAAACAGCGCCAGAATGCCGATGACCTGATCGGGCAGCGACAGCGGAAAAGCCAGCGCGGACTGAAACCCTGTTCCCAGCAGATCATCCATGGTAAAGACCTGTGGGTCGCCTGTGATCGGGAGCTGCTTCATCAGCTCTTTTAACATCACACGCGCCTCACCCTTCGGGTAAACTGCCTCCGGGTGATTTAGCCCATAAGCAAGGGTTTCCATCTCATCCACGTCTTCCCGGTAACGGCAGATACAGGCCATGTCCGCCGGAACCGCCGCCAGAATCATCTGGACGAGGTTGTGTAAAAGTTCGACCGGGCTGATCTGGGTGCTGGTGGAAGGGCGCATAGTCATCGCGCTGGACATAGCTTATTCCGAAGTGCTTTCTTCTACCGTGTCGCTTTCTTCGCTTGGCAGGGGTTCGGCTTCGATGGGACGGATGGTAAACATATAGCCAATCCCGCGCTCGGTACGTATGTAATGTGGGTGATGCGAGTCCGATTCCAGCTTGCGACGCAGACGGTGCATGTGCACCCGCAGCGTATCCTCGTACACATCTTCCGAAGGCCACACCCGCGCGATGAGCAGACGGTTTTCCACCACGCGCCCGGCGTTGCGCAGCAGCACATGCAGCAGGATCGACTCGGTGGGGGTGAGGGTGTGAACCTTATTGCCCACCGTAATACGGTTGTGCGCGAAGTCGATGCTCAGGTGATCGTCAATACGCACGATGGGCTGGCTGGCGTAATCCAGGCTGGGCATCCGTGACAGCACCGTCTGAAGCCGGGCTTCCAGCTCACGCAGCTCGAAGGGCTTCACGATGAAATCATCGGCATAACGCTTCAGGCCCTGTACCACCGTATCCGTATCCCCCAGTGCGCTGATAAAGATGATCGGCACATCGCCCATCGCCTTGATCTTGCTGCTCAGTTCAAAGCCGTGCATACTGGGAAGCAGCAGGTCGATCAGCGCGATATGGGGCAGCCCGCCCTGTTTTATATACTTCAGCGCGTCTGGTGCATCAGGGAAAGCAGTCACGTCATGACCATGCGCAGTCATGTAATCAGTTACCTGCTGGATGATGTTCTGATCATCTTCCACTAGCAGGATTTTGGTCTTGTTCATAGAGGCTTCTCCAACTTTTCGATAAGGTATTTAAGAATTGTAAGAATGATACACCATATGTAACATTAACGTCAATATTTCCCTGTTACAAATTTAAAAAATAGTACCAAAATGTAAGCATAGAGTGGGTGCTTTTGAACGTTTCCCTAGCCGGTGTACTTTACCCGCCACACATGCCCATAGATGTAATCCGCCACCACCAGCGTACCATCCGGCGCGACGGTCACATCAATAGGGCGAATCAGCCCGGTGATGAAGGGTTCGGCATGGGGGAGCTGACCTTCCTCGGCGGGCTGCGGCGGGTTGTCCGGGTCAATACGGACCACTCGCTGGCCGTCTTCTGTCCCATTCCAAAGCACTACAAACAGGTGATCATAAAAATTTTCGGGGAAATGAGTGCCGGTATAAGCCACCAGCCCGCGTGGGATGCTGAAGTCGGGGAAAGCCAGCAGATCGGGCTGAAAGTTAAAACGCCCCTGGGGCAGCGGGCACTCGGTACAGCCACGTGCCGACCAGTACGGCCAGCCATAATGCCCGCCGCCCTCCACGCTCAGCACACGATCCCCCTGACCGCTGGTCAGCCCCTGGTCAGTCGCATAAAACCGTCCGCTGGAATCCAGCGTAAGATCATAAGGATTGCGCAGGCCGCTGGCAAAATTCTCGACCTCGCCTGTGTGCGGCTGAATACGCAGGACAGCCGCTTCCAGTGGGTCAATCTCGGCCATGCGCATTCGTTGTGGGTTGGGCGGCTCGGCATGATCGGTCACTGCACCGATCCCCAGGTACAGATAACCATCGCGGCCAAAGATCAGGCCGTTGGGCTGGTTATCAATCAGCGAATAGCAGCACGGCAGGTCTTCAATCACGGGCACAGGCTCACCCCCGCCGGGGGGAATCCGCCAGACTCCGCCGCCCTGAAGCGGGGTCATGCGTGCGCTTACATACAGCACATCCGTGCCCGGCTGGAAGGCCAGCCCCACTGGCGAAAGCAAAGGCCCGCTGTAACGCGCGCTGGTGCCGTCCGCATCCATGACATAGATCGCGCCCTGGCGGGTGGCCGGGTTTTCGATCAGCGTGGCGTACAGGCGCTCATCCGTCCCATAAACAATCTGCATCGGCTGGCCAGGGAAGCGCCCGACATGCTCCAGCATAAAACCCTGTGGCACACGAATGCGTCGTAAGAAGCCGTCCACATCGTCAGCACATGGGAAGTCGGCACACGTCCAGCCTGCGGTGGGCGCGAGTGCTGCCGGGCCGCGAGTGATGGCGGGCGGTGCGCCCTGTCGCGCGGGCGCGGTCAGCGTGTAGAGCGGCTGTGTCGGCGTGAGGGTGGGCGTGAGCGTCGGTGTCAGTGAGGGTGTGAGCGTCAGCGTGAGGGTTGGCGAGGGCGTGAGCGTCAGCGTGAGGGTGGGTGAAGGTGTGACCGTCAGCGTGGGGGTGGGGGTGCGCGTCAGGGTGGGCGTGAAGGTCGGTGTGCCGGTATAGACGGGCGCGCTATCCAGCAGTTGAGTGGGCGCAACAGTAACGCGGAAAGTCTGCGGGGCAGGCTGCCCGCCACAGGCACTCAGCAGCATTGATAAAAGTATTATGGTCAGAAATTTGATCGTGAATGACACTGTGTGCATCGAATTCCAGGGTGTAATTTCAGCGCAGGCGCAGCTTCACTATGCAGCCACGATTATACGCGGCGGATCGGGGTTTGGGGTGTTGAAATAAGTCAGGCCAGTGCGTCACTATCCAGGATAATCGTCACCGGGCCGTCATTATGGATTTCGACCTGCATTAACGCGCCGAACACCCCCTGCGCCACATAGACAATGCCTTCAGCGCGCAGCCGTTCCGCGTAATAATCCACCAGCGGCGCGGCGACTTCCGGGTGGGCGGCAGCAGTAAAGCCAGGGCGGCGGCCTTTGCGTACATCGGCATACAGCGTGAATTGTGACACTACCAGCACACCCGCGCCTGTATCCAGTGCTGAGAGGTTCATCTTACCCTCAGTATCCTCGAACACCCGCAGGTGTGCCGTTTTTTTCGCCAGCAGCTCAGCCTCGGCGTGTGTATCGCTGTGAGTCACGCCCACCAGCGCCACGAACCCCGCTTCAATCGCGCCGACGACAGCGCCATCCACACACACGCTGCCTTTGGCCACCCGCTGCAAAATCACCCGCATGATTAAACAACACTGTCCTGCGGCGGCTCATAATACATCCCTTCGCCCTCGCGCATGGTTTTGAGATGCTCCTGCCAGTGATGGAGAAACAACATCTGAAGCGCCTGCTCCACAGTCACATATTTATTCGACGGTGGATGATAAACCTGCACCGTGAACTTATCGACGGGCAGGTTCACGATAAAGTCTTCAAGGCGCTTCTGGTTTTTCTCCAGTCCGCGCATCGTGGTTTCCATCACACGCTTCTGATAAATGTTCGCCATAAAATCATTGAACTGGTTTAACAGTGCCAGCGGCACTGGCGGGCGCAGCCCCAGCAGCGCCATCTGGATCAGCAGCAGATTGAGGCTGTCCATCAATTGCAGATGACCGAGCATGGCCG
>JBGSXK010000240.1:0-5555 GCA_041751455.1 Anaerolineae bacterium | reverse complement strand
ATATCAATGCGCCCAGGCTGTGCCCAAACAACACATAAGGGATATTGAGGTCATCCTGCAACGCCTCGGCCAGCATCTCTGCCGCCGTGGTTAAGCGGGTAAGCGGGGCCTCACGATAACGACTTCCACGTCCCGGAAGCTGAATAGAGATAACTTCAATATGAGAAGCCAGCGCATCCGGCCATGTGCGGAAAACAGTGGGGCTTCCGCCTGCGTAGGGTAAACAAAATAAGCGCAAGCGAGCTTCAGGTTGAGGTTTAGGGTTAATAATCCAGGAATTGGTCATGAGTCGGTGGCTGATCATAAGTTCTGGGTTTAGAAAGAGACTAATTTATTTTGATGAGCGTTCTTAAGAATGATAGGTTTCTCACCTTTCATTCACATATCATTATTCTTATCTGGGATATAGGTCCCAGGCTCAGTCTGCCCCAGGTGGAAAACAGGGAGCTTTGGAGAAGTTTACCTCCTGGGAAGAGTTGAGACACATCCCTGATGCGCATCCAGTTTATGCACGACATCAGTCATGGAGTTGGAGTTCCAGACCCATACCCCGCTGTTCACACAATCATTCAGCCGAGCAAGGAACAGCTTCAGAGTCCATTAGAACCTGGCAGCTCATTGAGGGTAAAAAATTTGAAATATGGGTTTTTCTCGATGCAGTATTTGATATCCCACGACGAAGCAAACAGCACTACTGTCCGCTGGTGGTGATCCTGAACGCGCAGGCTCTGGGAAGGCATAATAATGGATTTTCCAGCGATGTCATCGCCAATAACCCAGCGCGCGTCGCTGTAATGCAGCCGTTCAATAGCCGCTTCGACATTGTATTCAGCAGCTAACCGAGCGATCACCACATCAAATTGAAGTTCACCGACTGCTGCTAAGATTGGCTCACGCCGCGCCTGATCCACCGCATAAAGTACCTGGACAACTCCCTCTTCCCAAAGCTGCTCTACGCCTTTGTTGAACTGTTTATATTTCTCAATGGTCAGATTTCGGAGAACAGCAAAACATTCGGGTTGGAAAAGGGGAATCGGCGCATATTCAAAAGTATCCCCGGCACAAACGGTATCCCCAATCGTAAAGATGCCTGGATTACTCAGCCCGATTACATCACCGGGGAAGGCTTCGTCCACGGTTTCTCGATCACGTGCGAACAGACGATGCGGGCGGGTCATACGGACTTTACGGCCCAGACGTGGGTGATGTACCAACATGTCCTTCTCAAATCGCCCGGAACAAATGCGCAGAAAGGCCATGCTATCACGATGCTGCGGGTCCATGTTCGCCTGAATTTTAAAGATGATTCCGCTAAAGGTTTCACTTGTCGGCTCAATCACTCCGCGGCTGCTCTCTCGCGGGCGCGGTGACGGTGCAAATTTAGTAAGTGCCTCAAGAAAGGGTTCTACCCCAAAGTTATTCAGCGCACTGCCAAAGAACACCGGTGTCAGCGCGCCGTTTAAGAACTCCGAGGCCTCAAAGGGAACGCCTGCCCCTGCTAATAATTCCGCATCTTCCCGAAGCTGTCGGTAGGCGCGCTGTCCGAGTGTGACTTCAAGCAGCGGGTCATACAGATCGCTAACCTGGACTGGGGCGCGAAATTTACCCCCTATGGTGCGTTGAAACAGCAGCACTTGGTGATTTTGGAGATCATAGACTCCCTGGAAATCCGGGCCACTGCCAATGGGCCAGTTTATCGGGGTGACGTTAATCGCCAGGGTCTGCTCGATTTCATCCAGCAGTTCGAGCGGATCACGGCCTGGATGATCAAGCTTGTTGATAAAGGTGAGAATCGGCAGATTACGCTGCCGGCACACCTCAAACAGTTTTCTGGTCTGAGGTTCGATACCCTTGGCGCTGTCTAACACCATCACCGCGCTATCGACCGCCATCAGTGTGCGGTAGGTGTCCTCGCTGAAATCACGGTGGCCGGGAGTATCCAGCAGATTAAAGACGCGGCCCTGATACTCGAACTGAAGCACCGTCGAGGTAATCGAGATGCCGCGCTGCTGCTCCATCGCCATCCAGTCCGAAGCTGTGCTGCGCTGGTTCTTACGCGCCCGAACCGAGCCGGCCTGGTTGACAGCGCCCGAATACAGAAGCAGTTTTTCGGTAAGCGTGGTCTTGCCCGCGTCAGGGTGTGAGATGATCGCAAATGTCCGTCGGCGGTGGACTTGCTCATGAAGCTGTTGAATCAGATTTGTGTTTGGGGCAAGCTGCATGGATTAATGCCTCTGATTATCACTGTCAAAAAATGCTGAAGCACGGACACCTGTTTTGTAGCTGAACAGAAAGCTAATGATCATGCCGTGCGAGCAGACATTTCCTTATTCTCCTGACAAAATCAGAGGTTGATTACGATTTAATTGGGTTTGGCAGGCTTCTTGACCACGAGGGATACAATCATGGCAATCAATGCCAGAACAATACCTAACCACAATGAAGGATTATAACTGCCAAGATGGTCAAATGCCAGCCCAAAAACCGTCGGGCCAATCGCCGTGCCGATCACCGTGGTAGTGGCGACGAAGCCGCGAATAGCGCCCTGATGCTGTCTGCCAAACAGACTCACCCAGACGGAACTGTCAAAGACCGAGCCGACACCCATAAATACGCCAAACGCAAGGGTGTAGAGAAACAACTGCGGCGGTGTGGACATGACCAGGGCTAACCCGGTGGCTGCAATTAACGCCAGCATTTGAATAGCGATGAGATACCCTGGACGCAGCCGATCTACCAGCCAGCCGGAAACCAGCGTGAAACCCGCTGTGACCAGCGCGATTTGCCCGAAGGTGTTGGCAGCGACACTGGGCGCATGTCCCAAACCCTGAAACAGCGATAACTGGTGGAAAATCAGCGCGGTTCCCCAGGCTCCCGCCAGCATGCGCGCAAATGTAAACGCCCAGAAAATCGGTGTCCGCAGGGCTTCCGATAACTGCCAGTTTTCCTCTGGTGCAGCGCCCAGGCTGTCAGACGGTGATCTGGCTTTGCCATCCGGTACTAAACCGAAGTTTTCGGGGCGGTCGCGCAGAAAGATACCGAGCAGCGGCAGGATGACCAACCCCATACTTAAGCCGGTAAATACCCACGCTGCCCGCCAGCCATGTGTTTCAATAAACGCCTGCATCCAGGGGAGATAGAAACGCTGAAACAGGGCAAACGCGACCAGCGAAAACCCCATCACCTGCCCCCGGCGGCGTTGAAACCACTGGGCAACGGCGGTTGAGTTGACCAGACCTAACGATCCCTGTCCCAACCCCCGAATGGCAATAAAGCTGATGAGAATGGTAATAGGCCCCGTGATGAGCGAACACGCCATCAATGCCAGCGCAAACAGCAGCGCGATGGCGATGCTCATGCGGCGGTTGCCCTGACGATCGATCTGCCTGCCCACCCAAGTCAACGATAAGGCAGCGAGAAACGTTCCCAGTCCATAAAGCCCGGATACAGTGGTACGATCCAGACCAAAATCAACGATGTAATGGTCGATGAAAAGGGAAACAGAAAAACTCTGTCCGGGAGCAGTTGCAGAGAGTCCAATAGTTGCCACGAACCAGACCACCCATCCGTAAAAAATGGGGGAATGCTGGACAATGCGGCTGTGTTGGAGGGTTTGGGATTGTGCTGTCATGCACAAAGTGTCTCAAAAGACCGGGTGAAATACAAGAGAGCCATTAGGGAATGGTTATAATTAGCAGGGCTGGCTAAAAGACGTCATGACGATCGTGGATAACGACGATTTCTCCACCTATTCGGCCCTGCTCTACACCCCCAGCCTTCACATCTCGATGATGGACAAGAGCCAGACTTACCGCGTGGAGGGCGATAATGCCGAACTGCGTCACTATCTGGCTCGTTTAGGTCACCATTCGCGCTGCTTCTCCTGCTGTCTGCGTGCGCTGCGCCGAGCTGTCAAATTATGTGTCTATGCCTGGAATCGCCGCCAACTCTATCGGCAACATTACCCTAACTCCCCAGCTCATCTTATCCAATAGGCAAACGACTGGCCCAGTAACCGAACACAGGCAAAGGGGCAGACCGATTACCTAAAGCATTGAGCAACCCCATTACTAACGCCAGAGCGCCATAGACATAGGCCACAATCACGATCGTAAACAAGGCCACACTCACAGCCCCCATCAATGGAATCCAGGCTAACGCATAAGCCACAATGACCCAGAAAAGCAAGACAGCAATCAGGAACACAAATAAGCCGATAGATTGCCTGAGATGAAAAACAGCCAACGGGTTGTCCCGTTGAGCCAAAAAGACATATAACCAGCCAATGACTGGAATGTAAGCGATGGCGGCAGAGAGACGTGAGGAATAATTACTCATGCTGGCGCACCAATACCTTTGAGATCAAGTTCCTTTGCAAAATGGCAGCTGACATAGTGCCCTGGTGTAACTTCCTCCAGAATTGGCTCTTCCTGGCTGCACACGGCTTGGGCATATCTGCAACGTGGGTGGAAGACGCATCCGGAAGGCGGAAAGGCTGGGCTGGGGACTTCGCCTTCAAGTCGAATGCGCTCGGCCTCTACATCCGGATCGATGGGTGGGATCGCGGAAAGCAAGGCTTCGGTATAAGGATGAAGAGGTCGGTGCAGCAACTCGCTTGTCTCCGCCATCTCGGCCATCTTACCCACATACATCACCGCGATACGATCAGAAATATGTTCTACCACTGAAAGATCGTGAGCGATGAAAATTAAGGTCAGCCCCAGGCGCTGTTGCAATTCTTGCAGCAGATTCAGCACCTGTGCCTGAACTGATACATCCAGCGCCGAAACCGGCTCATCAGCAATGATCAGGCGCGGGCCCAGCGAGAGCGTACGGGCCAGGCCGATACGCTGGCGCTGCCCCCCAGAAAATTCATGTGGATAGCGGCGCATCAGTGACGGGTTCAGGCCCACAGACGACATCAACTCAGCAACACGCTGCTCTGCTTCCTTACCGTACGCTACACCGTGAATCTCCAACGGCTCACTGATAATGTCGCGCACGGTCAGGCGGGGATTGAGCGAACTGAATGGATCCTGGAAAATCATCCGCATATCACGCCGGAGTGGTTTCATCTGTCTCTGGTTAAGCTTCGCCAGGTCTGTTCTTTCGCCAGTCTTGCTGGTATACCAGATTTCGCCCTCAGTCGGGTTGTAAAGGCGAAGGATGGTGCGGCCTACAGTGGTTTTGCCGCAACCACTTTCACCCACCAGACCCAATACTTCTCCGTCACGCAATTTAAAACTTATCCCATCCACCGCTTTTACATGCCCCACAACTCGGCGGAAAATACCATGATGAATAGGGTAATAGAGCTTTAGTTTTTTGACTTCCAGAATAACATTGTCTTTATCAGTCATTGTCTTGTATCCATTAGTGGGTTGGCACCGTGAAGGTGACATCTTTCATGAGCAGATCAGAGTCATCCCATCCTTTCTGCTGCGTCAGTTCATAAAAAGCACGGCGATAGATCAGCCGCACATGGATGGTAACTTCCTCTGCATGGGCAGCATCAAATGTGAAAGCCGACGTGTCGGATTCAAAGGCCGGTATAC
>JBGSXK010000239.1:0-2601 GCA_041751455.1 Anaerolineae bacterium | reverse complement strand
GTGCAGATGAACGCCTGCTGGTCATGCTGCTGCTGGCGCTGCTGGGCGGGGCGATCTATCAGCGGTTGGCTATAGAGAAAGCGCCACTGGCACAATTTGATATTGAGTTTGGCCCGCCGTATACCGAACTTTCGGAAACCGAGCGGGTATTCTTCCGCAGCCTGCAGATGAGCGCCTACGCGCCGATTATTGTTGAGAATGTGCTGCTGGGCATCCTCATGTGTGGGCCGAAGATCAATGACGCGCCTTATTATGAACGCGACCTGGAACTGCTGGCGATTATGGCTGACCAGACAGGGGTTGCGCTGCGTAATGCACGTTCGCTGGCGGATTTGCGTCATCTTAATGCCAGTATGCGTGCGTTGAATGCGGAAATGGAAGAGGCTAATGAACAACTTGAAAAGCTGGACCTGGTAAAAACCGATTTTATCACCATCGCCAGTCATGAACTGCGGACACCGCTGGCGCAGATTCGGGGTTATACCGATATCCTGGATGCGCTGAATGAGCAGGGGATGCTGGATAAAGACCAGATTGCGGGCATGGTGACGAATTTGCGCAAGGCGACAGAGCGCACGGAAACCCTCATTTCGGCTATGCTGTCGGTCAGCCAGCTAGATGTGAATGCGATGGATTTGCGTTTTACCCAGACTGCACCGGAAAGTGTACTGCGTATGGCGATTGAGCCGCTGACCGACCCGCTGAACCAGCGCAAGCTGTCGCTTTCGGCGCGGGGGCTGCGCGGCCTGCCCACGATTAACGCGGATATGCAGCGGCTGGTAGAGGCATTTCGCAATATTCTGATTAACGCCATCAAGTTTACACCTGACCGGGGGCGTATCGAGATCAACGCCAGCTTACAATCCTCAGAAAATGGTGAAGGTGATTGCATACTGATCGCCATTTCCGACACGGGGGTAGGCATTGATGCGGATAACCTGGAATTGATCTTTGAAAAGTTTTATCGTGCTTATGACCCTGGTTTGCATTCTACCGGGACGTATAAATTTATGGGCGCGGGGCCAGGGCTGGGGCTGACCATTGCGCGCGGCTTAATCGAAGGGCATGGGGGTAAAATCTGGGCAGAGAGCAGCGGCCATAATATGGAAACCTGCCCCGGCACGACTTTTTATGTTCTGCTGCCTGTGGTGCCGCCGGACGACGCGAAAAGTGTTTCAATCGATAAGGACAAAATCGCGCAGCAGCCCGTTTAACTCGCTGCCACACCGACAGCGCGGCGCTGCGCATAATCGCGCGCAGCCTGTATAAACGATTCGAAGAGGGCCTGCATAGCCGGGTCGTCGTCAATCATATCTTCGGGGTGCCATTGGACACTGAGGGCGAAGTGCCTGCCAGGAATTTCCAGCGCTTCTATGACTCCATCGGGCGCGTAGGCGGTTATTCTTACGCCAGGGGCGGGCTGCTGCACACACTGATGATGCAGGCTGTTCACATGGGCTGTGGTGCTGCCAATGATCTGTGCCAGACGGCTGTCTGCATCAATCTCAATCCTATGCGCGAGATGGGTGTGCGGAATTTCTGTCTGCGCATAGTCATGCTTCAACTCGGTGTTCACAAGCGAGGGAATATCCTGAGTTAATGTACCACCGAGCGCCACATTGACCAACTGGTTGCCCCGGCAGATGCCAAATAAGGGACGGTCTTCTTCTACCGACCAACGCACCAGCGTAATTTCGGTCTGGTCACGGTGGTCATCCACCCGATAAACTGCCGGGTGGCGTTCCGCCTCATAGGCTGCCGGATTGACATCACCACCGCCGGGAACGAGGATCGCGTCTGTGCGCTCGTAAAGTTCGCGCAGTGTTGCCAGCTCAACCCCGGATGGAATCAAAAATGGCAGCCCACCTGCGCGTTCAATCGCCAGAGCATTGCGACCATAGGTCAGATGAAATGGCCTGCCATTGTCCTGAACCGGCAGAAGGTGAGTCGTGATCCCGATGAGCGGGCGCACAGGTTTAACGGCGCTCTTTCAGGCGCGCAGCCTTGCCCCGCAGGTCGCGCAGGTAGTAAAGCTGTGCCCGGCGCACTTTGGCGTGGCGCATGACTTCAATTTTTTCCACACGGGGGCTTTTGAGCAGGAAAGTACGCTCTACGCCGATGCCATGACTGGCGATGCGCCGTACGGTGAAATTAGCATCATTACCGCCTTTGCGCAGGCGAATGATAATGCCTTGAAAGATCTGAATACGCTCCCGATCACCCTCAACGATGCGCACGTGAACTTTCACGGTATCACCCGAAGCGAGTTCAGGATGCCCACGATCAGGAGTTTCTTCGATCAGGGTGTCCAGAATGTTTTTCATTTGAGTGCCCTTTTTCAAAAAAATACGCCTACAGGCGTATGACGAAGTGTGCTGACGAAGTAAATGTAATTATAACATGGAGAGTTATGGGGCGGCAAGGGTGTGGCTTGAGCGCCTGACGAAATGGGGGAGGTGTGACTTGATACAGGGAGAAATGCGCCAGAAGCAGAACGCTGTGACCTGTCAATAAATAACAGAAGGGCCAATATTGCGCCCTGGCAGTGGGGACAAGCTGACTGATGAGACATGAGAAGGCACTCCTGGATAAACGGCCATT
>JBGSXK010000238.1:0-4814 GCA_041751455.1 Anaerolineae bacterium | reverse complement strand
AGACGATCCATAAGATCATCCATATCGACACTCGCGGCATCGAAGTGTCCGGTATCCAGCCAGATACCGACATTAGGCGACGCAATCGACTCAAAAATGCGCTCGTAATCCTCGATATTCTCCAGGTTATTCTGAGCATGATTCTCCAGACCGATTTCCACACCATACTCCTCAGCCGCAGGCGCGATCTCGCGCAGCACGGTGATAATCGCGTCCAGCCCGCCCTCTGTCCCCCGTGCATAACCGGTAGCGCCTATGCGGGTCACCCCCAGTTCACGCGCGGCTTCGATCAGGCGTAGTTTGTGCGCCACGTCTTTCGTCAGGCTGTTACGATCCCCGCCGCCAAAGTTGTTGCCATGAATGGAGGCGGGCAGCAGCCCGCTGGACTGGCAGCGCGCCTTCAGGTCGCGCATTTTGGCCGGGGTGATGCTGCGCGGGTACCAGCAGTTGAACTCCACATACTTAAAGCCAATCTGTGGCAGCAGGCGGAAGCTCTCTACAAAATCCGTATCGTCGAAACCATCACATGACAACGTGGCACAGGCTAAATAAATCACGCGTTCTTTCCCCTGAAGACATCCTCACCCACACAAGTTCAGGCCTCATATTGATAATGGGCAGCGCCTCCTCACCACTCACGTTAGATTGAGTGCTACTTTAATGAAGATGGTGCGGAGGGGCATGAATACTTCGGGGGATAGCACATAGGAAAAACTACCTAACTTTCCGGCGGCGTGGTTCTGGCCGGGCACAACACATTGCGCAGCCCGCTGTAATGGGTCTATTATTGGCGCATTCCGCATCAAACCAGACTTTGGCAGAAGTGCGTCCAGCGCCGCAATGAAACAGGCGGTAAACTAAAATTAATAATTTTTAGTCAAAAGAGCTGTTTCGTGAGACGAAAAATGATTACAAGCAACCTGTGTCCCCAGCTACAACAGGAGCCATATCGCATGTTGCAAGTGGTGGTCGATAACATCCCTCAATTCATCTTCTGGAAAGATCACCAGTTGGCCTATATGGATTGCAACCGCAGCTACGCAGCCTATATCGGGCTGAGCAGCACCGCGCAGATTTGCGGCAAAACCGATTATGATCTGCCCTGGTCGGTAGCAGAAGCAGACTATATGCACCAGCTTGACCACCAGGTCATCACTACCAACCAACCTCTTTATCATGTCGAACTCAGACTGGAAAATCATGAGCAAATCCGTTGGCTGCGCACCAGCCGCATTCCCCTCCAGGATGCTGAAGGCCAGGTGGTAGGCATTCTGGGCATGATTGAAGAAATTACCGAACACAAAGAAACCGAAAATGCCCTGCGCGAATCCCGCGAGATGCTGCAACTGGTCATGGACAATATCCCCCAGGCGATCTTCTGGAAAAACCGCGATTACATTATCCTGGGTGGCAATCGCAATTTTTTTATTGACGCGGGCGATGGTACGCCACAGTCTGTCATGGGGAAGACCGATTACGAACTGACCTATCGGCTTGAAGAGGCCGACTTCTTTCGCGAGGTAGACCGCCGCGTGATGGAAAGTGACACACCCGAATATCATATTATCGAACCCCAGCTTCAGGCCGATGGCAAACAGGCCTGGCTGGAAACCAATAAAATCCCACTGCATGATGCTGAAGGCCGGGTGGTAGGTATCCTCGGCACCTATGAAGACATTACCGAGCGCAAAGAAGCTGAAGAAGCCTTGCGCCGTGCCTATGATGACCTGGAAAAAAGAGTCGCAGCCCGCACTGTCGAGCTTTCAGAGTCGAATGAACGCCTGAAGCGTGAAATCGAGCAGCGCGAACGGATTGAAGAAGCGCTGCGCCTGAGTGAGCAGCGTTATACATTGGCCACCAGCGCGGGCAAAGTCTGTGTGTGGGACTGGCATCTGGAAAGTAATCTGATGTATCTCGCGCCGGGGCTGTCCGACCTGCTGGGGCTGGCAGAGCATCAGACCCCGCGAACCTTCGAGAACTGGCTGGCATTGATTCACGCGGCAGATCGCCCGGCGGTCATAGCGACCTTGCAGGCGCACCTGCGCGGCGAAATCCCCCACTGCGAAAACAAACTGCGTATGACCCATGCCGATGGCAGTATCCGCTGGCTGCTGTGGCGCGGGACGATTCTCCAATCCACCGAGGACACGCCGCAGCGGGTGACAGGCACCATCACCGATATTACCGACCTCACCCGCGCGCAGGAGGCCGAACACGAGCAGCGCATGTTGGCCGAGGCGCTCTGCGATACGGCGGATCTGCTCAACAGTACACTTGACCTTGAAGAAGTACTCGACTGTATTCTGCGGGTGATCGGGCGGGTAGTGCCGCACAAAACCGCCAGCATCATGCTGGTGGACGAAGATATGGCGCGCATTGTGCGTTACCAGGGCGACGACCCGACGACAAATACCGCTGCCGAAATGCACCGCTTTCGGCTGGTCGATATTGAGCATCTCCACCAGATGCGGCACAGCGGCAAACCTCTGGCGATTGATAATATCCAGTCTGCTGCCTCGTGCTGGGCAGGCCTGCCAGAGCAGGGCTGGATACGCTCCTATGTGGGCACACCCATCTGTCTTGAAGGGCAGATTATCGGCTTTCTCAACCTGCACAGCCCTGTATCCGGTTTCTACACCCCCACCCACGCCGAGCGGCTGCAAGCCTTCGCCAACCAGGCCGCCAGCGCCATTCAGAACGCCCGCTCATTTGAGCGGGCACAGGCTTTGGCCGCGCTGGAAGAACGCCAGCGGCTCGCCCGCGATCTCCACGATGCGGTCAGCCAGACCCTGTGGTCGGCGAACCTGACTGCTGAAGTGCTGCCCGACTTATGGGAACAGGACATCGAAGAAGGCCGCAAAAGCCTGAATGATCTGCGCACGTTTACCAGTGGAGCACTGGCAGAGATGCGCGCGCTGCTCATCGAACTGCGCCCTTCCGGGCTGGTGGAAACCCGGCTGGCGACTCTGCTGCGCCAGCTTACAGAGTCGATGTCGAACCGGCTCGGCGTACACATATCACTGCATGTCGAGGGCAACTGCCTGCTCCCGCCCGATACTCAGGTGGCCTTTTACCGCATTGCGCAGGAAGCCCTGAATAATATTGCCCGCCATACTACGGCGAAACGCTCCGAAGTCTATCTGTGTCATCAGCCGGGGCAGGCCGAACTGCGCATTGACGATAACGGCGGAGGTTTCGACCCGGTGCAGATTCCCACAGGGCGCTGGGGCTTGAGCATCATGCGTGAGCGCGCCGCTTCTATTGGCGCGAAGCTGGAAATCAACAGCCATCCTGGACAGGGAACACAAATCCGCCTGTGGTGGCATAAAGAATTCGGAGACGGAAATTATGAATCCTGAAACCTCGTCGATCCGCCTGCTGATTGTCGATGACCATGCGATGGTGCGCCGCGGCCTGGCAACCTTTCTCAAAGCTTCGCCCGACCTGGAACTGGTGGGCGAGGCCGGCAATGGCGCAGATGCGCTGCGCCTGTGCAGCGAAGCACACCCCGATGTCGTCCTTATGGACCTGATGATGCCGGAGATGAGCGGCATAGACACCATCCAGGCCATTCGCAAAGCCCACCCGGACGTGCGCATTATCGCGCTGACCAGTTTCGAGGAGGAGCATCTGGTCAGGGCCGCGCTGCGCGCAGGCGCAACCAGCTACCTGCTGAAGAATATCTCTGCCGACAGACTGGCCGAAGCCATCCGCGCCACCCGTGCCGGACTGCCCATTCTCTCGCCAGAAATCACCGACGGCTTTGTAGACAAAGAGAAGGATTATTATCCCGAACTCACCCAGCGTGAGCGCGAGGTACTGGGTCTCATGATCGAGGGCCTGAGCAATGACGAAATTGCCCGCCAGTTGGTCATCAGCTCGTCCACCATCAAAAACCACGTGAGCAGCATCCTCGCCAAGCTGGATGTCAACAGCCGTGCCAAAGCCGTCAATCTGGCCTTGAAGCATAACATTGTCGCGGGTGGCAGCAGCGCTTAAAAACGTCCACAAACCATTTTCAAACCATCACCTGTTTCTCGCCTGTTTTTCAGGACAGGCTGATGATTTCCGCGCATGTTCTGGGCTGCCTGTCCTCTGTTGGCAGTAAAACCCGATCCGACAAATTAGGAACTTCTACCTATGGATGATCCCCCAAAATATTCATGCCACAGGGCCGATTTGCCCCACAATTGTATCGATATAAACACCAGCAAAGGACAGCATGAATGATGGCAACCTCATTGCCCACATTAGGCTTTATCGGCCTGGGTTCGATGGGCGGGCCGATGGCACGCAATTTACTTGCGGCGGGTTACGGTCTCATCGTATTCGACCTCAACCCGGAGAAAGTCGCCGCCTGTGTCGAACATGGTGCCCGCGTGGCCGCCAGCCCTGCCGAGCTGGTACAGCACACTGCTGTGGTACTGACCAGTGTCCCTTCCTTCGAAGTCGCGGTGGCCGTATCCGAGGAGCTGCTGCCCGCTGCCCGTGCCGGCCAGGTCTTTATCGAAATGAGCACCATGACCCCGACCCAGACCAGAGCGCTGGCCGAAGCCTTTGCCGCACGGGGCGCAGTCCGGCTGGAAGCCCCTGTGAGCGGCGGGGCAGGGGGTGCGGAAAAAGGCAATCTGCGCATTTTTGTCGGCGGCGACCAGGGTACTGCCGAGCGCTGCTGGCCCATCCTGGAAGTGCTGGGCGACCCGGAGCGGATTGTTTACTGTGGCCCCGCCGGAAACGGGCAGATGGTCAAGATTGTTAACCAACTGACGATGGGGCTGAGTAATGCAATCTATCTGGAAACGATTGGCTTTGCC
>JBGSXK010000237.1:0-4944 GCA_041751455.1 Anaerolineae bacterium | reverse complement strand
GTGATGTGGGTACGCTGCTGCCACTCAGCAACAGCCTGCTGGCTGCTCAGGCGATAGGGCAGGAAATACTCCGTGATGGCCGACGGTACAGGTGGGTGGCTGGACATAAAGCCGTTTGGCGCGTGATTGCTGACCACGATCCGCTGCGAATCGGGGTTGGCTATGGGTGCCAGAGTACCCCCCTGATGTTCCTGGGGGAATGATGGCGGTGGCGGCGGAGCATCTTGAGTGCTGAAGCCGGGTATGGTGGCAGGCGGAAGGGGTGGCAGGCTGCCCGGCAGCGGCAGATCCGCCGGGAAGGTATTGGGCGGAGGCGGAACAAAACTGCCTGTCGCCTGCTGCATCGCGATCTGCTGGCGCTGGTAATTATTAGTGTTTTGCGGGGGCTGCGCGGTGATCTGTGCCAGCAACTGCTGGCGCTGCTCTGCCATGAGGATGCCTACCTGCTGGCGGGTGAGCGGGCCGCTGAGATAACTCATCGCCCAGCGGGTATGCACCAGCGTTGGGCCGCCCCGGTCATGTACGTTGTGCATCAGGAAGACACGCGGCTCTAATTCACTGATGAGACGACCTACCGCCTGTAAGTTCAGGTTGTTGTCGGCAGTCGCCAGCGATTCCAGGCCGGACATCACCCGTTTTTTATCGTTTTCGGTCTGCAAGCGCCCAATAAACCAGGTGCCCGCGTTGGTCAGACCCTTGTAATCCAGGTCGCCGGGATTCTGCGTCGCCAGGATCAGCCCCAGCCCGAAGGCGCGCGCCTGTTTGAGCAGGCGCAGAATCGGCTCTTTGGTGGGCGGGTTGCGCGGGTGAGGTGGGAAGTAACCAAACATCTCGTCAATATAGAACAGGGCACGCAGGCTGGTAGTCCCGCTGAGCGTACGCATCCAGCCCAGCATATTCTCTGCCAGCAGGGTGATAATGAACTGGCGTTCCGGTTCGCTGAGATGTGCGATATAAAAGATCGAGACTTTAGCCCGGCCATTGGGCTGGTAGAGCAGGCTTTGAATATCCAGCGGTTCACCCTGAATCCAGGACTGGAACGAGGGAGCAGCGATGATGCTGTTGAGTTCCATCGCCAGCTTCACCCGCTCACGCTCATTCATGTAATCGTTGATCGGGAACACACCGAGTTTGTCAAAGGGCGGCTTCTGCACCTGCAAGATAATATCTTCCAGTGTGAGGTCGGTGCCCTGCCGCCAGGCATACTCGAAGATATTGGCAATAAGCACATGCTCTTTGTCCTTCAGCGGCTCGACATTCTTGCCTACCAGCGCCAGCAGCGCTGTGACAGTCCCGCTGATACGTTCGCGATTTTCTTCCTCGTTGCCTGCCCAACCGCCGCGCGGCGCACGCAGCGAAGCCAGGATACTGATGGGCAAACCTGTATCTGACCCTGGTGTGTAAATGCTGTATTTGGCCGCCAGCTTGAGCCAGCGCACCCTGTCGGGCACAATCCCCCAACTTTGCAGGCCATCGCGCCAGCGGTGAGCGACATCCGCCGCGTAGGTGCTGACATCCATGCCAGCCCGGCGTGCTTCATCGACATTTACCCACGGCTGGAATTCCTCTGGACGCAGCTCTGGGAAGGACAGCAGCAGGTTGGTGATGTCGCCTTTGGGGTCGATAATGATCGACGGGATATTATCGAGAATGGCCTCTTCCAGCAGGCTGATGCACAGGCCGGTCTTGCCGCTGCCCGTCATCCCCACGACAACCGCATGGGTGGTCAGATCCCGTGAGTCGTAATACACCACCTCGTCAGTCAGCCGGTGTGTCCGGGGATCAAAGCTGCGCCCCAGGTAAAAAGTTGTTGGTGCTTCAATAAAGGGCATATTTGCCTGCCTCCCTATTCTGTTCACGCTTATTTGTTCTACTCAGGTTAGTATAGCACACGTTGGCCGCCATACTGCCGCTTTTCCAACTGTCTTCTGATGCCTTTCTTACCCGGATGTGCCCCCTGAACAGGTTTTTTATGAGGGTTGGTGTATTCTAACCGGATAAATTGTTTCAAAATGCATTAATCCAGAGTATAGACCAAGAATGAGGAGTAAGTCATGAGCGACGACCCGAACCACAGTCACGGATCATGCTGTCCCGAACTGGAAACAGATAACGTCTGCGACACTCTGGATTTTCATTACCGTCTGACGCACCCGACTTCGGTCAGCCATAACAACCAGCGTGTCCTGGTTGAACTGGTGATTCACGCCAGAGTCGAGCGCTGCCCCGGCCCCATGACCCTGGGCAACCTCGTCTACTCCACCACACTGTTCCCCGGTGAGAAAGTGCGCCTGTTCTCGACTGACCGCCGCACCCGTTATTCGATGGACAGCAGCAGCCAGTTGAGCTATCGCAATGAACAGACCTCGGAAGAGCAGCTTTATATGTCCAGTATGAATGATTTCATGTCGGACGTGACCGTGCGCGATGAGAGCCGTGCTTCGTCCAGCTCAAAAGGCTCGGCTGAGGGTCGTGCCAGTGCCAGCGGCGCGCTTCAGAGCTTTTTCGGCGGTCCTTCGGTCAGTGCCAGCGGCTCTTACAGCGCGTCCTCGACCAGCGACTTTCTGCGCGAGCTGCACCAGCACGCCGAATCCTCGCACAACCGCTCTGAGGAAGTCACACGCGCGGCCAATTCGGTCTCCATCGGCGAAGTGCAGACGCGCTCCCATGCCGAAGGCGAAACCGAAGATCATTTCGAATCAGCCTCACGGGTGTTCTCCAACCCCAACCACTGCCATGCGATTACATTTTATTTCTACCAGATCAACAAGACCCAGACAGTCCGCTTTACGATTGAGTCGATCAGGCGGCGGGTGATTGACCCGGCGGCAGATACCGTCGTCACGAATAATCGTTTTCTGGCTGCCGGGCAGGTGGAGGTGATCCCCAACGCCGTACTGGCGACCAATACCAACCGGCTGGAAGTTGAAGAAGTAGGGCGCGTCAGTGCAGCGGCGGCCAATATTCGTCAGGAAGAGCGTGTAACTGACCTGCGTACCAATGTGCGGCTGGCGACAGCGGCTCCGGTGTTCCAGTTCGAGCCAATGCCGGCGAAAGTGCGCGACCAGGCGCTGGACGAAGTAGACCGCGAACTGGTTGCCAACAAGCTGATTGCTGCACCACGCGGGGATATCTCTGAGGAGATGAGGCAATCGCTTTCGATAGAGATCGTGTCCTCACTGCCGACACCGGGAATGCTGGTGAAGGGCTGCCTGGATGATTGCAACATCTGTGAAGAAGAAGTGCAGCAGGATGTGCAGCTCAACCTCCAGCGCAAACAACTGGAAAACGAGCTGCTGCGCCGGAGGATCGAACTGCTGGATCAGTCGCAGGAATATCGCTGCTGCCCGGAAGATGAGACTCCCAGCGAAGGCTAACCCCAACTGTTGAACAGACAGGAAGCAGGTGGACTACCCCACCTGCTTTTTTGTTGTGCTATATTGAAGGCACACTTAATCTGCAAGACAGGTAGACAGTCGATGATGATGGAATACTGGACTGCTGAAATCGCTCGTGATCACCTGGACGCGCTGAGCCAACTGCTGCAAAACGTGGTCGAGGATGGTGCGTCGATTGGCTTCCTGCCGCCGCTGCCGCTGGATGAGGCACGTGCTTATTGGCAGGGGGTGCTGCCGGGTATCGAGCAGGGAACACGCTGGCTGCTGGCTGCGCGTGAAGCTGATCTTCTGGTGGGCGCAGCACAGCTTGCACTGGAAACCCGCGCCAACGCGCTGCACCGGGCGGAAGTTCAGAAGCTGATGGTGCATACCGCATTCCGGCGGCGTGGTCTTGCGGACCGCCTGATGGCGGCACTGGAACAACGCGCACAGGAAGCCGGGCGCACCCTGCTGGTGCTGGACACTCGTCAGGGCGACCCTTCGGAACAACTGTATCAGAAACGGGGTTATGTGCTGGCAGGCGTGATCCCGCAGTATGTCCGCAGCGCGGATGGCGCTATGGACAGCACCATGCTGTATTATAAGCTGCTGGCCTGACAGTGTCGTTTGCCTGATATGCGCATCCTGCACCTGACTCCTTACTACACCCCGGCCTATGCTTTTGGCGGGGTGGTGCGTTCTGTAGAGGGCATGACACGTGCCCTGGTGCGGCGCGGTCATGAAGTCATGGTGCTGACCACCGACGCACTGAACCAGGACAGCCGTTATACCGGGGAAGAAAAAGAGATTATCGCAGGGGTGCAGGTGCTGCGCGCCTCCAACCTCTCGCGGCTGCTGCGGGGCAGGCTGAACCTGTCTACACCAGATAAAATGACAGCGCTGGCACGTGAAATACTGCCGGGTTTTGATGTGGTACATTGCCACGAGTTCCGCACGGTGGAAAACCTGATGGTCACCCCCGTCGCGGCGGAACTGCGGAAGCCGCTGCTGCTTTCGCCGCATGGCACACTGGCACAGAGTACCGGACGCAGCGCACTGAAAACCGCCTGGGATCACCTGCTCAGCCCGATCATCGCTGGCCGTTTCGATCATGTGATCGGCCTGACCCCGCGTGAAGCCGATGAAGCGCGGGCATTGTGGCAGATATTTAACCGCTTCCAGCCTGTGAAGTTCAGCGTGATTCCCAATGGCATCGACCCGGACGAGTATACTAACCTGCCGGGCCGCGTGGCATTTCGCCAGCGTTACGGGCTGGGGGATGCGCCTGTATGTCTGTTTATGGGACGGCTGCATTCGCGCAAGGGGGTGCACATTCTGGTGGAAGCCTTTAAGGCGGCAGATGTGCCCGACGCGCGGTTGGTGATCGCCGGGCCAGACGAAGGAATGCGCTCGGTAATACAGCCCATGCTCGACGCGCGTATGACCCTCACAGGCTTTCTGACAGGGGCGGAGCGACTGGCCGCTTTCGCCGCAGCGGATATGCTGGCACTGCCCGCGGTGGGCGAAGGGCTGCCGATGGTGGTGCTGGAAGCGTTAGGCGCGGGGC
>JBGSXK010000236.1:0-2729 GCA_041751455.1 Anaerolineae bacterium | reverse complement strand
CCAGGGATTAACCTCCGGGCTGCTTTCCGGGATGAATTGGGTTGTCAGGTTGATGGCAAATGACAGCAGGGCGAAGGCGCTGAGGGCAGCAAGCGCGGGACGATAAAAACGCGCCAGTGTATTTCTGAGATGATCGAGCGCGAGGACGGCAGCGACCCACCAGCAGAATAATGGGATGAGCCAGTATTTGATGAAACCGGGGTCCCAGAACCAGTTAAACACAGAATGCAGTGTGAAGGTAGTACCGAGTGACACCCACAGCCAGCCCTCACCAGCAGGTAAACTTTTGCGGCGGGCGATGAGCAGCAGGATGGGCAGTGCCATAAAAGCCAGTACCAGCCCATAAAAGGCCAGCAGAATGATGCGCGCGCTGCCGCTGGCGCTGTCCCAGTAGGCTTGCAGGGAACCGGGTACACCGGGCAGGATGACCTGGGACTTGGCAAAGCCAAGGATGGCGCGGAAAGTGTCCTGGAAGACCTCAATACCGTATTCCGGCTTCCCGGCGAACAGGACATCGGCCCAGAAAGCAGGATTGGTGATGCTGCCGGGTGAGACGATGAGGGCTACCGAGAGCAGAATGACCGAGATGACAATCATGGTGTAGATGACCCCGAAAAGCACGAGCTGCTTAAATTTTTCCACGAGGCTGGTCTGGCGGTGCAGCGCGGCCACGCCCAGCCCGAAGGCGACGGCGGTAAAGACCGCAGTGAAGTTGTAGAAGCTGGCACAGGCCAGGATAAACGCGAGGATGACCTTGCCGCGCAGGGTGGGCGCGTTTTTGCTCTGGCGCACCAGCACGTAAAAGGCCAGCGCGATCAATGCCAGCATATTGATACTCTGATCGACGTGGGTGCTGTAGGTCCAGTAGGTGGCGGTAACCCCCATGCCGAGGCTGGCGATCAGGGCGAGAAGTGCGCTGCCCCGCAGCTCATACACTGCCAGGAACAGGAAGAGTACCCCTAACGCACCGACGAAGGCGCGAAAAAGCAGCACAGGGACAATGACTCCCTCGTCGCCGCCTAACCCTGCCCAGACCCTGGCTACAGCTATCGATGTGGGGAACTCCAGCAGGTAACGAGGGTTGACCGGCAGTTGCAGTGCCTCCTCATGAAACTGCGCGGTCAGCCCTGGCTCATACAACCGTCCACCTGCCGGGTGATAATAGTAGCTGCCGTTAATGCGTTCCTGGATGACGATGGATTGCTGCAGGTCATCGCCGGAATACAGATAAGGCCGCCAGATGAGGTAAAGCGCCAGTGTCAGTAAGAAGGCCAGCAGGCCCAGCCAGAGGCCGCTGCGTTGTGTCGTTGTGTGCATGTCCCGCCCGTTTCTCAAGTGAGTTGACAGCGAATATCTCCTCACTGTAGGTGATAGGACTTGAAAACAACTAAAAACTGCGCCGCAGCCTGCTGGTCAGAATTTAATGTTCGTTGATGATGGTGAAGACCATCGGGCGACGTTTGGTTTCGTTGTAGAGCATTTTGCTGATGCTCTCCTGCAAGGTCTCGCGGGTATCGCGCCGCCGGCTGCCGTTACGCCCGTTGGCGCTGGTTTCCAGAGTGCGATTGACCGTAGAACGTACCTGTTGCAGCAGATCGTCGGCTTCCCGCAGGTAGACAAATCCGCGCGAGATGATCTCAGGGTCGCCGATGACTTCACCGGACTTGCTGTCCACATTGACCACCACGAAGAGAAAACCATCCTGTGCGAGTGTTTCGCGATCCTGGATCACGGCGCGACCTATATCCCCCACACCGCTGCCATCCACGAAGACGTAACCGCCCGGTACACGCTCACCCCGGCGCAGGCCGTGCTTATCAATTTCCAGCACCATACCGTTTTCACTCACAAAGATATTCTCCGGGGCGACATCGGCAGTGGCGGCCAGCCTGGCGTGTTCTTTCAGATGACGCAGCTCACCATGAACGGGCACGAAATATTTCGGGCGGGTGAGATGCAGCAGCAGGCGCATTTCCTCTTGCCGCGCATGACCGGAGACATGCACCGGGGCAACCGGGTCGTAAACCACCTCTGCACCGCGCTGGAACAGGCGGTTGATATTGCGATAGACCATCTCCTCGTTGCCGGGGATGGCGTGGGACGAGAGGATAATGGTGTCGTTGGGCATGACATCAAGCTGGCGATGCTGGCCTGTCGCCAAGCGGCTGAGCACTGCGGATGGCTCACCCTGCGTGCCGGTCACCATAAGCACCATTTTGTGGGGCGGGTAATCGCCGATGCGTTGAATATCGACCAGTGTTTTATCGTCAATATTCAGCAGCTCCATCTTGCGTGCCATTTTGACATTTTCTGTCATCGAGTAACCAGCAATTGCCATCTTACGCCCGTAAAGCTCAGCGAAATTGGCCGCCTGCTGGATACGCGAGATGTGTGACGCAAAAGTCGCTACCATGATACGCCCGCGCGCCTCGCGGAAGACTTTATCGAAGGCGGCAGAAACGATGCTTTCGGAAGGTGTCCAGCCGGGCTGGTCGGCATTGGTGCTGTCGGCCATGAGCAGCAGCACACCGCGTCGGGCGAAATCCGCCAGTTTGGCATAATCCGGCTTTTTACCATCGACAGGGGTATTGTCAAATTTATAATCGCCGCTGTGGACGATCAGCCCATAGGGGGTATTGATGGCAAACCCGACACAGTCGGGGATGCTGTGGCAGACATGAAAGCTCTCAATCTTAAAGGGGCCGATGTTGAGTATCTCACCTGCCTGG
>JBGSXK010000235.1:0-2253 GCA_041751455.1 Anaerolineae bacterium | reverse complement strand
CGTTCAAGGTGGCGTGTCATAACCACGTATTCTATGCTGGATGCGTATTCACAGGGGCTACTGCTGAGGCACATCACCCCCTCTACCTTTCCTCATCCCCTCAAGCACCTCTGCGGTCTGCGACACCATCGCCGCGAAGTCGAAACGTTCCATCCCCGCGTGAGCCTGCGCCGCCAGCGCTGCGCGTCGCCCCGCCTGGAAAGCCTCCGCCAGCGCGGCGGTCAGCGCCTCCACATCCACATAGGGCACCAGCAGCCCATTTATCCCGTGGTGCACCACCTCCGGGTTGCCTCCTTTATCGCTCGCAATCACGGGAGTTCCGGCGCGCAGGCTTTCCAGCAGCGCGTGCGAAAGTCCTTCATAACCGGAATACAGCGCGAAGTAGTCGGCGGCCTGCATCAGCAGCGCCACCCGCTCGCGCGGCACATTGCCCAACAGTGCTACCCGCCCTGTCAGCCCCAGCGTGCCCACCTGAGCTTGCAGCGTGGCACGCTCTGGCCCATCCCCGGCGATCATCAGGCGCACGTCCGGCAACTGCGCCAGCGCGCTGATGAGATGCTGCACACCCTTCCAGGGGTTCAACCGGGCAGCAGTCAGCAGCAGGGGCGTGTCGTCCAGCCCCAACTGCGCCCGCGCTTCGGCCTGGGTTCGCGCAGGCATCCCGGCCTCGGTGGGCAGCGCGTTATAAATCACCCGGACACGCGCCGGGTCTGCGCCCCAACCTACTACCATACGTTTGAGATAGGCGCTGGGAACGATCACGCCGTCCATGCGCCGCACCTCGCGTGAGCGCGCGGCCTGCTGTACCCCGACGATCCCGCCGTAGCGCTGGGTCTGGAATTTGTCGATGTCTTCAGTGGGCGCAATCCAGCCCTGACGGATGGCACGCTCCCATGCCTGATCGCCCACGATCTTCAGCAGTCGCGGCGCATCACCCCCTATCAGTGGCAGGCCGAGTGTGTGCTGGTAGATCAGGTCAGCCCAGCGCAGCAACGGGTACGCCGCGCGCGCATAATCCGCCAGGCGCAGCGGCAGCGCCCGTCGTGGAATGCGGGTTACGGGGTAGGGATAGGCATCGGTCTCGCCCGCGCCATAAGTCAGCACGCGCACGTCCCAGCCACGCGCTTGCAGGTGAGGCAGCAGCTCATAGAGATAGGTGGCGGGGCCGCCCGCTTCAGGGTGAAAGATGCCGCTGGCGATCAGCAGTCGGCGGTCAGTTTTGTTCATGTGCTCCCAGCATAATGCGTGCGCTGTCCAGCGAGTCGGCAAAATCAAACTGGAAGCCGAAGCCGCCCGTCTTCCAGAAGTAGAGCATCAACAGTTTGCGGTATACTGGGTTGCGCAGCACATAGATGACCTTGCGAATGCGGGGATGCCTGTCCGGGACGAGGCGCGGCATGTGCCGCTTGTGGCCGATAGGCAGCCAGGTTTCCAGCTCCCAATCCACGATGAAACCCACTTTGTGGGGTTGGTGATCCAGTTGACGGTGACACTCGTCGCGTGCGAGGTATACATCCTCCCATGTCCAGCGCCCGATAAACGTCAGGCGCATAATGAGCCTGTCCTCGCTCTCCCACTGCACACGATACCCCATGCGACTTATTCCCCTGTGCTTGTGTGTTTCCCCTGGGGAATATTACAACAAAAATAAAGTTTAGCAAAGTAAGGTAATATGCAGGCTCTGGTGTCGTGTCAGACCGACATCAGCATACTGCGCGCGCACGCAGGTTGCAGTAGAAATACTGTACGACATCGCTGTTCGCATAACGCTGAAGCAGTGTGCGGCTGTAGAGGAAATCAGTCTGCGGTGTACCGTTGTGACAGTTAAAGCAGGTCGTCAGGCTTTCGTCGAAGCGCGCCCCGGTGACGGCATCATACGAGCCGAAGTTCCAGTTCCCCGCGCGGGCGATACTCTCGAAATCCGCCTCGCGCCAATCTGAGCGCTTCTGAATCACATGCAGCATCTCAAACGGTGTATCTTTCAGCAGCCAGCCGTTCTCGTCATGCAGCGTATCACCGGTGTCGTCCAGCACTGCGTGGTAAGCCTCAATGACGATGGTGGTGCGCTCTGGCAGTGGCAGCCCCAGGCGCGCGGCCAGCGCTGCTTCCGGTGAGATATACAGATCGCGCGCCACGCCGTCCGGCCGGTCTACACGTGCATAATACACGAAGGTGTCGCGGTAATTGGCCGGGAAGGGCACACCGCTGATGTCCGGGATGGGGGCGGCCTGCTCCGCCGCACAGGCCGCCAGC
>JBGSXK010000234.1:0-3488 GCA_041751455.1 Anaerolineae bacterium | reverse complement strand
AATGATTATGTTTCTGTTGATTGGGGGAATTTTCTTGCGGATTGCGGCTTTGCCACAGCTGGCAGCAGCGAGCGGTTGTGGGACGTACCGCATAAGTTATGGCGATACCCTGTATCGAATTGCGACCCGTCATAATGTGTCTCTTTCAGCACTAGCGGCCGCCAATGGAATTTACAACTTCAACTATATCTATGCCGGACAGGTTCTGGCTATTCCCTGCGCTGTGCAGGGTTATGTGCCACCACAGACCATATACTACCCCGCAAACCCATACTATTCCGCCTACAACAGACCTTATTACCCATCCTATCAACAGCAGTACCTGTATTATCCCTTCCAGCAGCCCTATACTCCTCCTGCCCAGTACCCAGGCTATGGTTACGGGAGTTATGGCCACAGCCAACTGGATTGCAGCGGCTTCCGTGCCACATCGCCAGTAGAGGGTTTTCCTAATGGACAGGTAACATTTTATTGGGATCCTCCACGTGCTAACAACCAGATTGCTCGTTATCAGGTGCGCATTATCAATGATCAGGGGCGAGAAATCGCTGCTTATGAGACGCTGAATATCAGCACTAATTTGTCGGCAGATGTGAGCCAGGGCTCGATTGGGCCGGGGATCAATTTCTCTTACTATGTCGTGGGTGTTACAGCAGATAACCGCCTGTGTCAGACTTCGAAGGTAGCGCTGCCGCGCGAGTGGCCGAACTAAATCCATCCCATAGCATTATGATATATCGAGAAGCAGCAGGTTATTTTCTGCTGCTCTTTGGATTTTAGCGAGGACGCAGGATGATATACTTAAAGCCGTTCATGAGGATTTCAACATCATGTTCATACGAGCCACCGACAGCCTCCAGAATGGGAACAGGATAAAACTGTGCCCGCAGGACAATCAACGCAAAGTCCTGATTCTCAATCATTGCAATAAGGCCATCCCCCTCATACAAATTGTTGTTGAACAGGTTTAGTAGTTGTGTGGGATTGGTGATGACATCTTTTCCGGCCAGCAGGTTAAAGCCGGCCTCTTCGCTTAAAACAGGTTTGTCAGTCGCCTGCATCAGATTAACAATGGCATAACCCGCCTCAATATCACCCTGGGTTGTCAAATGGCCGATGTCGGCATAACCGCCGGAGAACTGACCATCACCCTGCCGTGCAGAATCATAAAATCCGTTTTGCGCGTTGGGGTAGATGTTCAGAAGGGTGGATACCGTTCCAAAAAACGGCCCTTCGGTGGGCATCTTCAGTGTGGCACGCCCATAGCCGATATACAACAATGGGATGATAAGGAGGCCAACCATAGTCAGCCCTGACGCATACTGCCGCAGCGGAGCAATGAACAGTCGGCTGAGATAATTATCCGGGAAATGCCAATGGGTGCGCAGAGTACGGGCCGCAAATAACCCGCTGAGGATGCAAAGCGCCGCAATAGCGGTGGCAAAATAACTGTCGCCCGCGCCCCACTTGCCTGCCAGGATACTGTTGGCGGTGGCAGCGACGAGCCATAAGCTGTAAATCGAGAGCCGCTCAAAATAAAGCTCATAAACCGCGTACAGCACGGCAGGGATGAGCAGGAAGCCATGTAAGCTGAACCATAAGCGGAATAAACCGATAGTCTGATCAGGATAAAATTCATTCACATTGGCAGAGATAGTTTGCAGCCACCATTGTCCGCCAGTTGCTATGTTGATGCCAAGGAAAATCATACCCCCCACCAGAGCAAAGCCGATCGCACAGAGGATGCCCCGGCGTGGATGGCGAATGAACAGGAAAACCAGCGCCGCGACAGCCGTGGCATAGGCAAGCTGTTTGGTATAGCCCGCCGCAAGTATAAAGGCCAGCCCGGTGATAAGCGCCCGTCGTCGTTTGCCAGAATCTTCAATTTCATTGGCGTGTGCCAGCACGACCACGGCCAGCGTCTCGAACATGACCATCGTCATGTGCTGGCGGAAGAGCGGCCCGATATGATAAACCGTGTTGGAGGCCAGAAACGCCATGCCGGAAAGCAGCGCGATGATACGATGCTGCCCGTCCCGATGCACAGCGTAAGCAATCGCGCTGGCGGTGACCAGTGTTCCCAAAAAGCCGAGCAGCCGCCCGTACCAGTAGGCAGGCCCAAACAACCAGACAAACGGTGCAGCGATGACGTGGAATAGTGGCGGATAATTGCTGGAATAAAAAGGATAGATTTCGGTATCGAGATACGGCCACTTGCCCTGGCTGAACATAATCGTATCGACCAGTTCAAAGCCTTCTCCCTGGTCATAGTCAAATGGAAACTGGATCAGATTGGCGGCGTAGACCCCATAGACGACAAGATGAAATCCCAGAATGACCAGTGCAATCGCCAGTAGTGCCCGGTTTGCGGTGAGGAGGGTAGGGCGTAAGTGGATTGTGGCGGTTTGTAATGTTTTTTCCATGTTCAGGCAGGGTGATCTTTAAGTGGCAGCAGTGTAAGTCCGATAAAGGCCAGCGCCAGCATCAGGCCGAGCGCGATTTGCTGCGCCGGGCCGATGCCACCCTCACGTCCGGCATCCACAAGATCAATGGCGAGAATGCCACAGAATCCGATAATACCCCCCATGAGCAGCAGCAGGCCAAGTTGTCGTTTGGTGAGTGGTTGATTTAACATGGGGTGGGAGTATAGCACAGGAGGCCGAGAGATTGTTAGATGAAGCTGGTTTAAAGCCCACTGCTGAATTGCGAAACTTAAGCGAAGAAACTGCGTATATTTTAAAAGAATGTAAATGGGCAATCTCCGAAACTGCAATGAAGGACTGAGGCATGACTGACGAAACGAACTATGAAGCCGAAGACAGCGAGCGGGTATCGCGCCTGTCTACTGCTGAAAGCGAAGCTGCGACAGCACCACCGCCTGAAATGCCACTGAGGGAACCTGCTGGTGATGAAGTCGTGCGGGAATATGAAGAACGTTATGCACGTGAGCCTAGAAAGATGCGAGATATGCCGCGCAGCTACAGCACGCTGCATGTGAGCGACGATGAACGGTTATGGGCGGCGATTGCACATGGCAGCGTGTGGGTGACTTTTATCATGTTTTTTACCACAGCGGGCTTTGGTGTGCCGTTGAGCATTTTTATCCCCTTGATCGTGTACTTGATGTTCCGCAAGAAGTCAGATTATGTCGCATTCCACGCGCTGCAAGCCTTCGTGCTGCAACTGCTGGGAACGGTAGGGGCGCTTACGCTGCTGGTAGTGGGCGGCATCACATGGCTCATCGGTTTGGTTGTGGCTCTGCTGCTGATTGTCGTGATTGTGGGTTTTGTGATCGCGCCATTATGGGCGCTGCTGGGGGTAGTCTTGTTGGGGATCGTGGTCATAATGCCCTTTCTAATGCTTCTGCTTGGCACGATTGCCACCATTCAAACCTATAATCGCCATGATTATCGTTACCCTTATATCTCGCGCTGGGTTGATCGCCAGCTTGCGGGAGGCCTACTGAATGTCATCTGAAGGCGTGTGGT
>JBGSXK010000233.1:0-1797 GCA_041751455.1 Anaerolineae bacterium | reverse complement strand
CTCGCGGGTGATTAATAATCGGCCGGCCATCAGCGAAAAAACACGCCAGCATGTGCTGCGTGTGATGAACGAAATTGGTTATCGTCCCAATCGTGTGGCCCGCAGCCTAGCCAGTGATAAAACCTACAAAGTGGGAATCGTCGTCCCCGCTATTTCCAGCGCCTTCTACTCGGATATTGTCGAAGGTGTCGAAAACCTCCTGTGGCAGGACAACTATCATATTCTGTTGTGTAACACCGGGCGCAGTGCCAAGCGTGAGCAGGATTTGCTGTACATGCTGGAAGAAGATCGCGCTGATGGCGTCATTGTCTTCAGCTCTTACCTGGATCCTGACAAGCTTACCGAACTGCTGAAGCGGCAGCGGGCAGCAGTAGTCTTCAGTACCGATGTCGATGTCTGTGTGGCTGGCATCGTGAGTATTGATGAAGGTGCTTCGATGATGAAAGCGGTGTCACATATGCTTAACAGCGGGCGGCAAAAGCTGGCCTATATTGGCTCCGGCGATCTTAACCGCGCCGGGCGAGAGCGCCGTAAAGAGTTTATCGCAGCGCTGGAAAGTTCTGGCCTGACAGCCAACCCGGATTATATAACCATCTGTGAACCTTTACACTGGGAAGGTGGCTACAACGTCACGCGGGCGCTGCTGCTGCGCGACCCGGAAGTTGATGGGCTGGTGTGCTATAACGATTATGTAGCTATGGGTGCGCTGCGTGCCTGCCGCGAGCTGGGGTGGCAGGTCGGCAAAGATGTGGCGATTATTGGCTATGATGACCTGATGATATCGAGCATGGTTTCACCCGCATTGACGACACTGCGCTATACGATCCCAAACCAGGCTGTAGGGGCGCTGGCGGCGGGAATGCTGTTAGAACGCATCAATCATGGAGAGAGTGTGCAGAAGAATGTCATGCTGCAACATGAGCTGATTGTCCGTGAGAGCGCGCCCTGAAAATATAATATGTGATATTCCCCGTAATGGCAGGATTTGCCATATAGAATATATGATATAGAGTATAGTGCCTGGTTGGGCAGAAGGGAGCGCAGAAATTTCGAGCCATAAAATAATGGTGATATTTACCGAACAAACTACGTTTAGTAATTTTAGGAGCAAAATACGACAATGAAAACTTTGCGGTTTACGGTTATTCTTTCTCTCCTTCTTGTACTGCTTTCTGGTATCGCACTTAACGCGCAGGAAATGACATATAATCAGTCTCCTATGCTGGATGGCATGGAAGGGCTGCCTCCTGTTGCAGAGCGTCTCCCGGTCAACCCGCTGGTGGTTGAACCTCTGGATCGTGTTGGCGTGTATGGCGGCACCTGGCGCATGGGTACACGTGGCGGCGGTGACGGCGCGCTGTTCACTCGTAATGTGGGTTATGAAGGTCTGGTGCGCTGGAATCTGGAGTGGACCGAGCTTATCCCCAACATTGCTTCAGGCTGGGAAGTAAATGAAGATGGCAGCGAGTACACCTTCTTCCTGCGCGAAGGGCATCGGTGGTCGGATGGCGCGCCATTTACCGCTAACGATATCCTGTTCTGGTATGAGGCCAACGCGACCAACACCGAAGTCAGCCCTGCGCCGCCCAACTGGATGGTCGCCGGGGGTGAAGTGGGTACGGTAGAAGCGCTGGACGATTATACAGTGAAGTTCAGCTTTGCCGGCCCTAATGGTCTGTTCCTGCAACGTCTGGCGACCCCGGATGCACTGGCACCGGTGAAGTACCCGCGTCATTTCCTTGAGCAGTACCATGCGGCCTACAACCCGGATGGTATTGATGCGCTGGTGGCCGAGGC
>JBGSXK010000232.1:0-4279 GCA_041751455.1 Anaerolineae bacterium | reverse complement strand
ATAAACTATACCTGCCCCTCAAGTGCTTGAATGACCGTGTCTAAATCTTTATCTCCACGCCCAGATAGGTTTACCAGAATAATACTATCTTTCGGCATTTGAGGGGCGCGTTTAATCACCTCTGCAACTGCATGGGAGCTTTCCAATGCAGGGATAATACCCTCATTCTGGCTCAACATCTGGAATGCTTCGAGCGTTTCTTCATCCGTCGCATACGTATAATAGGCACGTTCATTCTGCCGCAGATAAGCATGTTCAGGTCCCACTGAGGCATAATCCAGCCCCGCAGAAATGCTGTGAGTGTTAATTATTTGTCCATCTTCGGTTTGCATCACAAAAGAGCGTGTTCCATGCAGCACACCAGGGCGTCCAATAATTGGATCAGCAAACCGTGCAGCATGTTCGCCGCCCTCAATACCATGCCCGCCAGCCTCTACGCCGATTAGATCCACTTTTTCATCATCTCTGAAAGCGTGAAACAGTCCGATAGCGTTGCTTCCGCCGCCCACACAGGCAATACACACATCGGGCAAACGCCCCGCAATATCCACGATCTGCTGCCGCGCCTCCACCCCAATCACACTCTGAAAATCCCGTACCATCATCGGATATGGATGCGGGCCCAGCGCAGAGCCAAGCAGATAAAACGTGTCTCGAACATTTGTTACCCAATCCCGGATTGCCTCATTGATAGCATCTTTTAGGGTTTTACTGCCGCTTTCCACCGGGATGACTTCCGCACCAAGCAGCTTCATACGGAACACATTCGGCTGCTGCCGGGCGATGTCCACACTGCCCATATACACATGGCAATCCAGCCCCAGCAGCGCGGAAGCTGTCGCGCTGGCGACCCCGTGCTGTCCCGCACCCGTCTCCGCGATTACCCGCTGCTTGCCCATGCGCTGCGCCAGAAGCGCCTGACCGAGTGCGTTATTAATCTTGTGCGCGCCAGTGTGTGCCAGGTCCTCACGCTTAAGGTAAATCTGTGCCCCTCCCAGTGCTTCTGTCAGCCGCCCGGCGTAAGTAATCGGTGTTGGCCTGCCTGTGAAGGTCGCCTGCAAATGCGCTAGCCGCTGCTGAAATTCCGGGTCGGCCATGGCTTCACGGTAGGCAATAATCAACTCATCCAGCGCCGGGACGAGCGTCTCCGGCACGAACCGCCCCCCAAACTCGCCATAATATCCCCGTTCATCAGGGACAGAAGTTACATCTGTTTGAATATAAGTCTGCATCTATGAAACTCCTACTATTTGACTCCGCCGTTCCAGGAAAACCACGTCCCGCCACCAGCCATTCATGCAGCCGATACGCTCCCGATACCCCACCTCACGGAAACCACACGCCTTATGCAGCGCGATGCTGGCGACATTCTCCGGGAAAATTCCGGTCTGGACTGTCCAGATTCCCGCCTTCTCCGACTCTGTGATAAGCGCATGAAGCAGCGCCTTACCCAGACCCTGTCCTCTGGATGCCTCCGCGATATAAACGCTCGACTCGACTACGCCTGCATACACACACCGCCCCGATACTGGCGACAGCGCCGACCAACCAATCACCTGCCCGTCAGATCTGGCAACCAGTCGGCAATCCTGGCGGTGGCCTTTATCCCACACATTCCACTCCGGCGCTTGCGTCTCGAACGTGGCGCTGCCTGTGGCGATTCCCGCTTCGTAGATCGCTTTTACTGTCGGCCAATCATCTGGCCGTAGCGCATCAATCACCCATTCGTTGTTCATCGCTCATCCCTCATTACTAGATGACCAGATGCTTCTCACCGTTAAGGCAGCGCTTCGCCAGCACCAGCGCCCGATAGGTATAGCGATCCTGCGAGACGATAAAATCATCTAATCGCATTTCGATCATCGGCGCACCCAGCCCGACCGCCTCTCCGCTGATCGTCTCACGTTCTCTTGCAAACAGCGCCAGCCCATCATCAATGGCAATTTTCACCAGCCCGCTGACCTCTTCTTCCTGGATTTGATAGGTGCTCAGAGGCGCATCCAAAATCAGAAAGAACACTTCATTAAATTCGCGGTCTATCAGGCCGTTGTAGCGCACCACACCGAGTCGTCTCCCCACCGGAATCAGGTCATCGAAGTTGACTTCGATACCCAGTTCTTCTTTCACCTCGCGCACTCCATCAGCCAGTGTCTCGCCCGCTTCAAGATGCCCGGCGGCAGTGATGTCCAGCAGGTTCAGGTAGAGCTGTTTATCTGGCCCACGCTTCTGCATCACGATGTAATCGAGGCCATCTGCCCCGCGATAAATCACCCAGCAGTGAAACGTGCAGTGCCAGTCCCCATCCCGATGCACTGCTTCGCGGTCTTTCACACCCAGACATGTCAGATTTTCGTCGTAAATATCCAGAAGTTCAGTCACCCTATCCACCTTCACCATTAGCCTGTTAAACAGGTGAGAAACAGGTATACAAACCACAAACCATCCCAGGTTAAACCTCATCTGAACAGGGTGTCAGGTGCTTTTCGCGGCTGCAACAAATGCCCGCAGCTTCCCGTGATCTTTCACCCCCGGTTGATCGGGTGGCTCAACCCCACTGGCGACATCCACGCCCCAGGGCCTAATCGCCTGCACCCTTCCCAACACATTCTCCGGTGTGAGTCCGCCCGCCAGCATCAAACGTGGCACGTGTTCCTTCACTGCCAGCGCCACCTCTACACTGGCCTGTTCCCCTGTCCCGCCATACAATTCTGGATGATAAGCATCCAGCAGCAGCGAGGGAATACGGTCATCAGCCGGAAAGTATGGGCCAAAATAAGCTACGTCATCCAGCGCAAATGTCAGATTCATCGGACGAATCGCCTTAAAACCGATTCCCCGAAGTTCACGCAGCATATTGTCGGACTCGTCCCCGCTGAGCTGCGCCAATTGCAGCCCGGCTTTCGTCGTAATCGCGGAAATAGTGCCCACCACTTCGTTAACAAACACACCCACCAGCATTGGACAAGCTGGGCCAAACTCCGCCCTCAAGCCATTGCAGATGGTTAAAGCCTCCTCTGGCGCAATATAACGCGGGCTGCGCCTGAAGAAATTAAATCCGAGCAAATCCGCGCCTGCCTGCGCCGCCGCAAACGCATCTTCCCAATTCGTCAAACCACAGATTTTGACTTTCGTCATGTTCGCCTCAAAAGCACCTGCCTTCACCTGCCATTATTATCATGGCACATGCGTAAACAGGTCAATCAAATGGAAGTTTGCGCATTATTTAAAATCGCGCTGCTATAAGTCCCACACGTGTACTGCTGGAGCAGGCTTACCATATCCTGCAACGCGCTTTCCACATCCCCAGGCCCTTGAGGATGGTGCGCCTCAATTGTGACGAGAATCTCGGATGTATCGAGGGCCGCCGCACTGTGTTCGCTCTGTCGCCAGCACCAGCGCCGCGCCATGACAGTATGCTGCTCATCGGTGAACACCACTTCACCCACTTCTGGATGAATAACTTCCGCCTGCCCCATTTCTGTATAACGCTCTGTACCGTCGGAAAAATGAACAGTCAGCGTCCCCTGCACCGCTCGGCGGTCAATCACAGCCACGGGCAGCGCGTAACGAATGCTCACCAGATTACCAATATCCACCAGTGTGTTGATCGAGGGAATATCTCCCTTTTTCATTAAGCGGCGCAGCAGCGCCTCAGAAGCACAGCGATATTTTGTCGGCTCCACCCCGAACTGCCGAAACACACTACGCCAAGCCGCCAGCGCTGGCATTTCGCTGAGCGAGTTTTCCGGCAGACGGGCTTTTACTGCCGCCTGCTCCGTGTGGTACAGTGATTGTAATTCAGCAGGTGCCGGCCCATTCTGTACACCCCTGCCGATAATGACTCCACCCACTGTGGACGGGAAACGCTGTAAGATGTCAGGGTGATACTGGAAAACTGTCATGATACCATCCGGCGCTGACGGCTATAGTCACGCACAGCGGCGGCCATATTGCCCGATTTCATCAGCGACTCCCCCACCAGCACAGCGTGAGCACCTAACTGTCCCATCTGCCGTACATCCTCCGCACTGCTGATGCCGCTTTCCGCGACCAGCAGCACCTCAGCAGGCACCTGTTTTGCCAGTCTTGCCGTTGTTCCCATGTCTACCTGGAAGGTCTTAAGGTCACGGTTGTTGATACCGATGAGTTTCGCGCCCAGCTTCAGTGCCCGTGCCATCTCCCCTTCATGATGCACTTCCACCAGCGGTGACATCCCTTGTCGGATAATCAGATCATGCAGCTCATGCATCTGCTCATCTTCCAGCGCGGCGACGATCAG
>JBGSXK010000231.1:0-2147 GCA_041751455.1 Anaerolineae bacterium | reverse complement strand
TATTTCGCAAGCACCATATGCCAGTGAATCTCAGCGGGGCGAATCGTGGAACCATCGCTGGCAGTATAACCCTGCGTAATCGTTTCTATATAAGGCGAGTCCGACAATCGTTCCTCAAAAATAATACTCATGCACCTGCTCCTCATCCACCCGTCTGGTTCATCTCGCCGACTTCTGCCCAACACTACAATTTAAGCACGTATGTTCTGCCAGATCAAGGGGTCATCCGCGGCATTACCATATCGGAGCGGCAGATTGACCCTTTCATTTAACCGAATTTAGCTTATAATAATCAGGTAATTTCCTCAAAACATTTGATTTCCCCTTCTTCACATTTTTGAAGTAAGCCTCAAAGTGAGTGGAAAAAACCGACCCACAATGGTTTCGTGCTGCCCGCTTGTGGATTGATACCGTTTAATAAAGCACTGGAATAAAACAACAATGACAAAGAAGTTACGTATTATCCCTCTGGGCGGCCTGGGGGAAATTGGCAAGAACATGACTGTTCTTGAGTATGGCCGCAACATGATTATTGTCGATTGCGGGGTGATGTTCCCTGAAAGCGATATGTATGGCATTGATCTGGTCTTACCTCAGTTTGACTATATCGTTCAAAACCAGGACCGGCTGCGCGGCATAATATTGACTCATGGGCACCTGGATCATATCGGTGGCCTGCCCTATCTGCTGCAGCAGGTGAAAACAACCATTTATGGCACAGGTCTGACCATCGGCATGGTGAAGCGCAAGCTGGAAGAAGCCAGAGTCCTCCAGCAGGCATCGCTCCAGGTTGTGCATGACAGGCAGAGCTTTCAGCTTGGCCCCTTCAAAATCAGCCTGTTTCCTGTCGCCCATTCCATTCCCGGCTCTGTCGGGCTGGTGATTGATACCCCGGTGGGCGCAGTCGTCCATACAGGCGACTATAAACTGGATGAAACACCCGCGGGTGGGCGCACAACCGATCTCAAACGCCTCCGCCAGCTTACGGCAAACGGTGTTCTGGCGTTACTGGCCGACAGCACCAATGCGGATAAACCGGGGCGCACCCCCACCGAAAAACAGGTTGCAGACGAGCTGGATCGCCTGTTTGCTGAGGCGCCAAACGGGCGCATCATCATCGCAACCTTTGCATCACTGCTTGCCCGCCTTCAGGAAATTATGATACTGGCGAAAAAGCATGGTCGCAAAGTGGCCCTCACGGGGCGCAGCCTGGAAGAAAACGTCGCACTGGCGCAGGAACTGGGTTACTTAAAAATCCCGAATGGCTTGCTGGTGGACATTAATGCTCGCATTCCTGACCACAAGCTGGTCATCCTATCGACGGGTTCTCAGGGAGAACCGCGTTCTGCCCTCAACCGTATGGCCCAGGGTGAACACCGCCAGATTCACATCAAACAGGGTGACACCATCATCGTGTCAGGCGGCACCATTCCGGGTAATGAAGAAGAAGTTGGGCGAATGCTCAACAAGCTGTTTGAACGTGGTGCCAATGTGATCTATGGCAGACTGGCACAGGTTCATGTTTCCGGGCATGGCAGCCGTGACGAAATGCTGGCGATGATTGAAGCCGTAAAGCCTCAGCATCTCATCCCCGTCCATGGTGAAACCCGGCATCTGCATCTTCATGGGCGGCTGGCCGAAAGCACCGGCATGGCATCCGAAAACGTGTTTATCCTCAAAAACGGGGCGACATGGGCCACAGACGGAAAGCAAGCCTGGCTGGAAAAGCCCGTTGCGGCAGGCGATGTACTGGTAGACGGTCGCCTGATCGGTGAGATCAGTACGCTGGTCTTGCAGGATCGGCAACAGTTGTCACAGGAAGGCTTTATTGTGGCGCTTATCCCTGTCAACGCACGCAATAAGCTGGCCGGCGAGCCTGAGATCATCAGCCGTGGCTTTGTGCCTGTGCCAGACTCTAATGACCTGCTGCAAGCGGCCTGTAGAGAAATTAAGCAGCAGTTTAAGCGGGGCAAGGGTGTGGCGCACGAATCGATCAGGGAAACCCTTCAGAACTTCTTCTACCGCGAGACCCAATCCCGTCCCGTGATCCTGCCCAGCCTCATCCGCTTAAAAAGCTGTCGCAGCAATAAATCCAAAGAAAACGCTTCCTTCATTCGGAAGCGTTTTTGATTTCCCTCACAATGCCA
>JBGSXK010000230.1:0-1672 GCA_041751455.1 Anaerolineae bacterium | reverse complement strand
GCGACGGTGTAGCGCTGCTGCTGCGCCCTGAAGCACCTTTTTCCAGCGATGCCCCTTTTCGTTGCACCCTGTTTTATGCGGATGCGGTAGAATTTTCGGTGGACCGGATTACGCTTGAGGAAAACTACGATGACCTTTCGTGAGGATGCCCTGGCAGGACAGCATATTTTGATTTCTGGCGGCTGCGGTGCCATTGGCCTGGGCGTGATCCGCCAGCTCATGGCGCACGGCGCGCATGTCAGCATCAATGACGTGATCGACCCCATCGCCGCCGCCGCGCGCCTGGCAGATATGCCGCTGGACAGGTTCTTTTACATCCCCGGCGACCTGACTCAGCCCGAAGCCGCGCAGCAGGTGGTACAGGCCGCGCGGGAACGCTTCGGCCCGCTGCATACAGCGCTCTGTCATGCTGGAATGGTCATCCCCGGCCCGCTGCTGGATTACACCGCCCAGGATTGGGATCAGGTCATGGCCGTCAATGTCAAAACAGCCTTTTTGCTGGGGCAGGCCGCCGCCCGCATCATGCTGAACGATGCCGTGCCCGGTCATCTGATCTTTACCACATCATGGGTTGCCAATGTCCCCTGGCCAGAGATCGGCCCCTATAACGCCAGCAAGGCCGCCATGAACCAGCTCATGCGCTCCTTTGCCCGTGAACTGGCCGACAGAGGTATCCGCGCCAACGCCATCGCCCCCGGTATTGTCAGCGTCGGCATGGCAAAACGCCAGTGGGACACCGAACCGGCCTATCAGGCACGGGCGAAGAAAGCCATCCCGCTCGGCCACATGCAGCCGCTCGATTCGGTGGCCGATGCCTTCGTATTCCTGTGCAGCCCTGCCGCCCGCTACATGACCGGCGCGGTGCTGACGGTAGACGGCGGGTGCAGCCTGTACCCTATGGATGAGTAAATCTTCACGGGCAGAGAATCACGCGGGTTAGCTCCGGGTTTTGAACCCGGAGCAGCAGGAAAATTGCAGTGTTCGCAGTTATTCCGTAACCTTGACCGGGTTTTCCAGTTCGCCCAGCCCATCAATGGTGATCTTCACCACATCGCCATCCTGGAGATACCGCTTGGGGTTCATCCCCTCACCCACCCCATCTGGTGTACCGGTCAGGATCACATCCCCCGGCTCCAGCGTGAACATGCGCGAGCAGTACGAAATCAGGTGGCGGATATTGAAAATCATATGCTCGGTGTTGCTGTCCTGCATCACCTCGTCATTGACCAGCGTCTTGATGTGGAGCTTCTGCGGGTCTTCAATTTCGTCGCGGGTCACGATATACGGCCCCATCGGGCAGAACGTATCCAGGCTTTTGCCGCGTGTCCACTGGCTGTCCACCCGCAGTTGCAGGTCACGGGCGGAGATATCGTTAGCGATGGTGTAGCCATAAATGTGTTTATAAGCATCTTCCTCGCTCACATTGCGTGCCTTCTTGCCAATGATGACCCCTAGCTCACATTCCCAGTCCACCTCACTGGTGATCGACTTGCTCCAGGTGATGGTTTCGCCGTGGGCGATTACAGAGCTGGGGAACTTGGCGAAAATAATCGGTGCTGTGGGGATGTCGCTGCCCGTTTCTTTGGCGTGTTCGGCATAATTGCGCCCGATAGCGATAATCTTGCCGGGGCGCAGCGGCGCGAGAATCTTCGCCTGTGCCAGCGGGTAATTC
>JBGSXK010000229.1:0-3124 GCA_041751455.1 Anaerolineae bacterium | reverse complement strand
CGGTTCTGGCGGCGTGTCATGACGGATGCGCGCGCCCCAGATGGGATTAAACTCGTTGTAGCTGGTCGAACCCCAGACATAATAAATCTGTTCCATCTCGATCTCATCCAGCGCGGAAAGATCATCCCAGGTCACGAAGCTTTGATTAGGGTAGATCAGTGGCAGCGCGGCAGCGAGTGCCACGATCATGCCGGCCACCAGCCCGGCGGTTTGCCAACGCTGCGGCAGCAGCAGCAGACTAGCGCCACCTGCCAGCGCCAGGAAAATCACCCCCACGCGGAGAAAACGCTCTGGGAAACGAAGCTGCTGAAAATAGGGCAGAGTAAGCCAGACGAGGAGTGATGGCTCGACCAGCATGAACAGCGTGAAAGCCAGCGCCAGCGCCAACACCCCGGCCAGCACAAAGCGCTTTTTGAGGACCAGCGCTACCAGCCCTGCCAATGCCAGCAGGCCGTTGATAAAGCCGAAAGTTGGCGTAAGTTCAAAGCGCAGGTCAGTCAAATCCATGAAGGGCGACTGCATGAAGACTTCGCCTGGCTGCAAAAAATTGCTGATGAGATAGGGAATCGTATCGTCGGGGCTTTGTACAGCCTGCACATAGCGGAGTTCCAGCGCCAGCGGCAGCAAAAAGATCGCCGTCAGCGCAACCCCCAGGGCAAACGCCCCAGACATGAGCAGGAAGCGGCGCAAGAAGCTCGCGCGCTCATGCCGTGCCGCCCATAATGGCAGACCAATGATGGCAGGGGCGATATAAAGCGTTGTGATAAATGTAATGGGTTGATGTGAAAGGATGATACCCGCGAAAGGCAGCGCCACCCCCAACATGCGGCGTGGCGTGGATTGTGCTGCCAGCCGCAGCATCCCCCATAGCAGCCAGGGTACCAGCGCCGCCGCCATAATCTGTGGCAGGCTTCCCTGATCCCACACCTCAAACAAGCGAGAAGGGGCATAGACCCATAACATCGCCGCCAGCAGCGCCGCTCTGGCGGGGAGAAAATGACGCGCCAGCCCATAAAGACCCACACTGCCCATGACCCAGGCCAGTGAGGTAAGGATATTGAAGGCGACAGGAGCAGAGATGCCGACCTGTCCCAGAAGGCCACCCAGATAAAAGGTACCGGGTGGATAAAAATTGAATATGGGATAGCCGTAGCCCAAGTGAAAATAGGACACCCAACGCGGCCAGAGCTGCCCCTGCGCCAGCAGGATAGCCATGGCATGAATACGCTGGACATGCAGCGGACCATCGGCGGTACGGATCACACCGCTGCTGAGAGAGGGCAGGATGCCGACCAGGGGCAGCAGCGCTGCGACAAGGTAGCCAGGATCGAGGGTACGGTGGTTTACAGGCATCAGGTCACTCGCTTGTGGGAAGCCGCAAGGATGGGTTTAAACCCGCCTCTGCATGAGAGTTATCATACTTAATTCAGGGTGATCTTTGAACGGGGAATAAAAAAGCCCACTTCAGGTTATGAAAGCAGGGCTTCTTTTGCCGAGGCCCAGACTTGAACTGGGGACCCACGCATTTTCAGTGCGTTGCTCTACCAACTGAGCTACCTCGGCGTACAGGCCAGCGCTGCCAGCCTGTGGCGAGTAATATAGCATAGGCTAACAGACCATGCAAGAGTTAGATTGCAGCAGAGGCGGCGCAGCGCGCCGCCCCCACAAGGTCTTATCGCCGTGTCCACACGGATACACAGGCATCTGCGCCCGTGCCACCGATCTGGAAGCTGGTGGGCGAGAGCAGTACCCCTAAAATACCTCCGGCAAAGTAGGTATTGGGGCCTGTACGGCTGAAACGCACCCGTCCCCATGTCCAACCAGAGCCATCCGATGCAATATTTGAGACGGTGGTACTGCCGCGCAGGCCACAGTTCCCGCCATCTGTCGCATAGGGGCCTTCCTGAAGGATGATCTGACCACCAGGCGGTGGGCCACCGGGGGGCGGGGCCTGAGTCGGGACAGCCGGATCACCCGTTCCCGTTCCACCTGTACCTGTCTGACCTGTACTCCCGGTGCTCCCCTGGTTCTGGATCGCCAGCAATATCTGCTGGATTTGTGTCAGGCTGGGCAGCACAATGGGATAGTTGAGCAGGTTTTCAGGGATGTCCTGCAGCGGGGTAAAGAGGCTTAACTGTTCAGCCGTCATGGGGCGCGAAGGTGACCACGGCCCGGCCAGTGATTGGCCATCTTCGCTCAACGGTGCTTCGATCATGAACCCGACAGGGATGACTACACCGTCTACAATCGCCCGCCCGGAAAGCACGAACAACTGCATCACCCCGTTTTCTGTCAACAGCGCAATTGTCGAGCCAATCTGGATATCTGCGCCGTTGGCGCTCACCTCCACGGTGATATTCTCCGGCCCCTGTACCACCAGCACAGAAGGTGGCGACTCAACACATTCCAGCCCGCCGAATCCAGTGCGGAAGTAGAACGCCTGCATGGGAGTGCGCGTTGTGTTGTCGATCACTGGCAGCGAATCAATCGCGCCCGGATTTTCCTCCTGCACCAGTGGGCGGTTGATCCAGCCCACACGATCATTTTTGAGTATACGCACCCACTGCCTGTCCGAATTAACACCATCGGCAGGCAGAACCTCGCCAAACGCCGTACCAGACAGGATATTCCAGATGGTGCCTGGGCCGCTGCGAACATTAGCATTAGTGGTAGTGGAGACATTCACCGGATCAACTGGGGTGAAAGCATCTTCCGGCGCAACAGCATTTTCCAGCTCTACATCACCGAGCAGGATAAACACCACGGCCTGACCGGGCAGGCTGCCAGGAACATTGGCCTGCACATTGAGCGTGGCAATGCCCCACAGCGAGTCTTCGGTATTCAGCGGCGCGGTCTGGAGTGTCTGTAGGATACTAAGTGCAGCACGGTCCGCCGGGGTAGAGAAGAACTCCTCTGGTTGTTCCTCGAAGAAGGCCGCATCCACCTGGTTAAAGCCGTAGCAGGCGTTGTTGCGATCCAGCGAATCACAGTTGTTGCCCACATCTTCCAGCGCCTGCTGCACCAGCGCCGGGCAGGTCTCATCTGTGACCTGCGCCTGCCCCAACGCCACCTGCGGCGCGAGCATCAACAACAGGAGCAATATTAAGAGCAGCATTATTTTAGC
>JBGSXK010000228.1:0-5996 GCA_041751455.1 Anaerolineae bacterium | reverse complement strand
AGGTTTTCTTTAACTTCGCTCTCAGTAAATTACAATATTAATTATGATAAGATGAAACCCAGCAGGCTTATGAGGTTTGGGCTTAGATCATAGAGCCAACTGTAAGTTCGTTTCATGCCTCTGTAAGCCTTGAGACTTTCCGCCATCCTTTCTCAGGCATGGCGTTCTATTGTAAAACCATATGGGAGAGATGTAATGTTCAAGCGTTTTGGTTCAGTTGTAACGGTTCTTTTGCTCTTGCTGCTGGTGTTTCCCATCTCCGCCCAGGAAGTTCCCGCTGCCATCGATTTTGCAGTTGCGGACCTGGGTGAACGGCTGGGACAGCCGCTTACACGCAATAATGTCCCACAGTGGTTGTGGAGTGGTGATCTGTATCCAGATGCCAGCCTGGGCTGTCCGCAGCCGGGCCAGTCCTACATCCAGACTCCAACCAGTGGCTTTCAGTTCATGCTGACCTATGGTGGCACCACTTATGATTACCGGGTTTCCGCCGATGGCAGCATTGTGATTCAGTGTGCGAGTTATGCAGCAGGCACAGCCCCCGAACTTGGAGTACCTGCACAACCGTCAGTAGCCTCGACTCCTGGCACCCCCACGACAGATACCCCTGTTGTGGATACACTTCCGCCGGTTGCGGCTTGTCCAGAGCTTCTACCGCCGCGGTTGTCTGAAGGCGCACAGGCACGGGTACAGTTGAATATCACCAGCCTTAATCTGCGGGCTGCGCCTGACCTGACGGCCGATATTATCACGCGGATGCCACGTGGAACCCAGATCAATTTGGTGAGTGGCCCGGTATGTGGCCCTGCGAATATCGCGTGGTGGGAGGTTGCATTTGACACCTTCACAGGCTGGGCTGCCGAGGGACAGCGTAATATTTACTACCTTGAGCCATTGACTGTAGCGGATCCGGCATTAGAAGCGACACCTGCCGCCCCGGAGAATACTCCTGGGGCGCAAGATGCCACAGATAGCCCGACACCACAGCCTACAGAACAGCCATCGCAGTAAACGAACCTTTACTGGGACTACGTCAATAGCCCCTGTTAGTGGCTTACCTCCACTACCAGGGGCAGCATAATAGTAAATGTGCTGCCCCTGCCCAGCGTGCTGGTCACATTGATTTTGCCGCCGTGCGCCTGCACGATGCGCTGCGCGATGGATAAGCCCAGCCCAGTGCCGCCTGTATCGGTGCGCCGGGCTTTATCCGCGCGGTAAAAGCGGTCGAAGATGTGTGGCAAATCCGTCGCCGCAATGCCAATCCCGTTATCAGTTACCGCAACACACAGATAAGGACCATTTTTATACAGGCGCACCTGTACCTGTCCATCGGGTGGCGTGTAATTGAGGGCATTAATCACCAGATTGGTGATGGCACGGTTGAGCTTTAAGGGATCACAGGCGATCTCTGGCAGCTTGATGTCGGCTTCCAGTGTAAGCTGCTGCCCCCGGCGTGCAGCTAAGGGCTGCTGCTGTTGTACCACTTCTGTTACCAGCGTCTCCACATCACCCAAACCAAACTTGAACTCGTCGGTAGGCTGGTCGAGGTGCGACATGCTCAGCAGGTCGTCCACCATTGTTTCCAGCCGCAGTACATGTGAATCCAGCACTTCCAGATGGTGTAAACGCCGCTCTGGGTTATCCAGCAGCTTACGCAGCAGATACAGGCTGACTTTGATCGTCGCCAGCGGGTTGCGCAGGTCATGCGACATATCCCCGATGAAACGACGCAGAATATTGACACGGGCGCGTTCCAGCGCCAGCTCCATCTCCTGCTGTTCGGCGTGCTTTCTTTCTGTGATGTCATGATTAATGGCGACCACACCCACTGGCTTGCCATCCCCATCGCGCACCAGCGAGACCGATCCCCACACACATTTTATGGTTCCGTCTTTCGCCTGCTGCTCAATCTCACCCCGCCAGTAGCCTACGCTCAGCAGTTCATCTACCATATTCTGAGGCAGGATTTCATTGTTGCTGACGGGCACAACGGTCTGCATCTGCTGCCCCATGACTTCTTCAGCGCGCCAGCCATAAAGTTCTTCTGCCCCGATATTCCAGCTTATGATATTAAAATGCATGTCTGTCGAAATCACTGCATCGGTGAGGTTTTCCAGCAGGCTGGCCTGGTAGCGCAGTTGAATTTCAGCCCGGCGTAGTTCGGTAATATCATGATTGATCCCCACCAGACCGGAGATATGACCTTCCATGTCGTAAATCGGCACTTTGGTGATGAGCGCGATGTGCGGGGAACCGTCATGATCGGGGGTGCTGCCCTCGCGGTTGAGAACAGGGATACCACTTTCCAGGATTAACCGTTCCTCTGCCAGCAGTGGATGTGCGCGTTCTGGCGGAAACAGGTCCGCATCGGTTTTACCAATCAGCTCGTCTGCACTCCTAAAGCCAAAACGCTCCCAGGTTGCCCGGTTGGCCAGCAGGAAACGCAGCCCGGCATCCTTGATGTAAATCGCATCAGGCATGGAGTCGATCAGGGTGCGCAGCAGATTACGCTCGGTATGCAGGGCATCCTGCGCGCTTTTGTATTCGGTAATGTCATGGTTCATGCCCACCACAAAAGAAACCTGCCCCCGTTCATCAAAGACCGGCACTTTAGTGACGAGCAGGTAAACATGTCTGCCATCAGGCAGAGTGCCCTCAGCCTCCCGATTAATCAGGGGAATGCCGGTTTCCACAACACGCTGCTCTTCTTCGTAATACCGCCGGGCTTCTTCAGCGTTAAAAATATCAGCATCGGTTTTGCCGATTAAATCGGTTACACCCATTTCTGCGATGATGTCCCGTGTGACCCGGTTGGCGAGGATGAAGCGCAGGTCGCGGTCTTTGACATAAACCCACTCCGGCATACTATCAATCAGCGTCAGCAGCAGGTTGCGCTCGCGGGCGAGAGTATTCTCGGCCCGTTTACGGTCGGTGATGTCTCGGTTCACCCCCACCAGGCCGATAATTTCGCCCTGGGGATTGCGCAGAGGGACTTTTGTAATCAGATAGACGACTTCAGGGTTTTGAGAATCCTGGCTGACAGTCTCCTGGTTGATGATGGCGTGGCCACTGCGCATTAATGACTGTTCAGCCTCATAATGGTTAAGTGCTGCGTCCTGCGACATGAGGTCAAAATCAGTTTTGCCGATGATTTCTTCGGTACTGCCCAGCCCCAGCCCTTCGACAATGACCCTGTTTACCATCATAAAGCGCGACTCGCGGTCTTTGACATACACCGGGTCGGGTACACTTTCCAGAATTGTTTGCAGCAGGTTGTGTTCCTCACGCAGTTTTTCTTCGATGTGCTTGCGCTCGGTCACATCACGGTTGATGCCGATCAAACCTGTGATCCGGCCCTCCGGGTCACGCAGGGGGACTTTTGTAATCAAAATCCAGTGAATCTGCCCATCCTTAAAGTAGTGAGTTTCGTAGTTTAAGAAAGTCTCTCCCCGCTCTAAAATAGGTGTTTCCAGGGCGCGGGTAAAATGATCAAATTCTTCGTCAAACAGGTCTGCATCCCTTTTGCCGATAATCTGGTCTGGCGAGGTGAAATCATAACGGTTTAAAATCGCCTTGTTTACCAGCAGGAAACGGCGGTCCATATCTTTTACATAAATCTGGTCGGGGGCATTGTCCATAATGGCCTGCAATAAGTTGCGTTCCCGCGCCAGCATGATTTCGGTATGTTTACGTGCCGTGATATTGCGGTCAATCCCCACAATACCGATCACCTGGCCTTCATTGTCGTAAAGCGGGGCTTTGGTGATAAGCCACCAACCTGCCTCTCCCTGTTTATCCGGCCAGCTTCGCTCCACATTGAACAGGGGTAAGCCGCTGTTCATGACCTCCAGATCTTCGGGTCTTGTGCATTTCCAGGCTGTTTCCCCGATCAATTCCAGGTCATTTTTGCCGAGAATCTGATCTTCATGCTCGATAGCCTGTTCCTCTAAAGCCCGGCGGTTAATGAGGACGATCCGGCTCTCGCGGTCTTTGACATAGACCTGATCGGGCAGGGCATCAATGACCGTGCGCAGCAGGTTGCGCTCAGAGGCCAACCTGAATTCGGTCTTCTTGAGGGCGGTCACATCGCGGTCTATCCCCACCAGGCCGACAATCTCACCCTGTGGATCTCGCAGTGGTACTTTCGTCGTCAGCCACCAGTTTGTTTCTTTGCCGTTCTTCTTTCTGCTGCGTTGCAGGTTGACCACGGGCAGCCCGGTGGACATGATCTGCTGGTCTTCCGGGTAGGTTAACTGCCATGCATGTTCGCCCACAATGTCGAGGTCTGTTTTGCCAACCAGTTCCTCTTCCCGCACGATCTCATGATCGAGCAGTACCCGCTGGTTGACCAGCACAAAGCGGCTTTCGCGGTCTTTGACATAGACTGGGTCGGGCAGGCTGTCGATGACCGTGCGCAGCAAATTGCGTTCCTGTTCCAGTGCCAGCTCCGCCTGCTTGCGCTCGTCGATATTATGGTTGATGCCCACCAGCCCGATGATACGCCCTTCTTTATCATGCAGCGGCACTTTTGTCACCAGCACCCAGTGGGTACTGCCATCGGGGTTGGTCAGACGGCGTTCAAGGTTCACTATCGGCACCCCCGTTTCCATCAGTTCTTTTTCCTGGGCACGGGTGCGCTGCCAAAAGGCATAGTTGAAGAGTTCAAGATCAGACTTGCCGATAAGGCTGTTTTCAGACAAGCCAAACCATCCTGCAATCTTATGATTCCCCAACCGGAAGCGGCTTTCAAGGTCTTTTACATAGATAGCATCCGGCACACTTTCCAGCACGGTGCGCAGCAGGTTATGCTCGTCAGCCAGCGCAGCAGCCTGCTGACGGATCTGTGTTTGCTGCTGGCGACGTACCCAGCCGGCTACCAGCAGCACCCCGCACAGCAGGGCATTGATATGCAGTATTCCCATCGCGAAAATGTCGCCTTCTTCGACGGCGAACATGATTCCGCCTGTGGTAAAGATGACCAACAGCGCTACCACCAGCGTCACCCGCACCGGGAAAACCAGGCTGGCAGCCAGTACCGCCAGCACCAGATAGACAAGGGTAGTAGGGACATAGGCAGGCTGGACAGTATGAAAGACGGTGATGGCAGCGAGCACCACCGTAAACAGCCCCAGAATGAAAAACCAGCAGGCGACGATGATATAACCACTGCGGCTGAGGAAATACTGCACTAACAAAGTCAGATTAGAGACTGCGATAATGAGCAGCAGCGCAGGTTCACTTTCCATAGGGCGCAGAAGCTGCAGGAGTGGTGTCACCAGTGTAAACCCGATGAAGGCCAGCAGCAGCGCAGAGAGCAGGCGTGCATCCTGACGCTGCTCCGGCTCACGCAGGCGTGAGGAAGGCTCGGTCAGCCGGCTAAACCAATCTGTAAAAGGTGCGCTGTCCAGATAGATGTTCATAACAATATGGGATTTCCTTCACTGCGGCCAGAATAGGGATACCCGTGAGTGGCAGCATCGGTTAGTTTTATTATATAATGATCGGTATGGAACTTTAAAAAGATTGCAAATCCGACATTTTTGCATGAATTGTCTATAAGTGCTGAAAGGAGCAAGGCGCGCTGCTGTCGCAGGACAGCGACCTGCCAGTAGAAATGGCTATTGCGGAACAAGCGAACCTCACTATCGACAAAATTGTCGAACTGCTCGGCGGTGATGCCGATACCCTGCTCAATCATAATTCCCACACGATTAACAAAAATGACCTGTACCTGCCCGGCCCCAATTTTGTCAGCCGGGTGTATGCGGAGACAGATCGCAATACACGCGTGCTGCGCAGCCTGCAAGAGATGTTCAATCATGGCCGGTTGGGGGGCACAGGTTATCTTTCCATCCTTCCGGTGGACCAGGGAATCGAACATGCCGCAGGGGCCTCTTTTGCCAAGAACCCCCGCTACTTTGACCCGGAAGGCATTGTCGAGCTGGCGATAGAGGGCGGCTGCAATGCTGTCGCTTCGACTTTTGGGGTGCTGGGCG
>JBGSXK010000227.1:0-2768 GCA_041751455.1 Anaerolineae bacterium | reverse complement strand
GAAATGCCGCTTCAGGCCTACTTCCGCATCAATACGGAAAATATGGGCCAGTTCGAGCGCACTCTGATTATCGTCGATAAAGATGCCTATGTGCATTACGTCGAAGGCTGCACCGCGCCGACGTACAGTTCGGACAGCCTGCATAGCGCGGTTGTGGAGATCATCGTCAGGGAAGGCGGGCGCTGCCGTTACACGACTATCCAGAATTGGTCGAATAATGTCTATAATCTTGTGACGAAGCGGGCTGTCGCCTACAAGAACGCCACCATGGAGTGGGTTGATGGCAATCTGGGCAGCAAACTGACGATGAAGTATCCGGCAGTGCTGTTGATGGAAGAGGGGGCACATGGCGAGGTGCTTTCGATTGCCTTCGCGGGTAAGGGGCAACACCAGGACGCAGGCGCGAAAATCACGCACCTTGCGCCTAATACGACCAGCCGGATCATCAGCAAATCCATCAGTAAAGATGGTGGTCGTGCCAGTTATCGCGGCCTTCTGAAGATTGTTGAAGGTGCGGAGAACTGCAAGAGTAATGTGGTTTGTGACGCACTCCTTCTGGATGATGGCAGTCGTTCCGACACCTATCCTTATATCGAAATTGACGCGAAAAAAGTCACGATGGGGCATGAAGCGTCGGTTAGTAAGGTGGGTGAAGATCAGCTTTTCTACGCCATGAGCCGCGGCCTGAGCGAAGATCAGGCCAACGCTATGATCGTCAATGGCTTTATTGAGCCACTGGTGAAAGAGCTGCCGATGGAGTACGCGCTGGAATTAAATCGCCTGATCCAGATTCAGCTCGAAGGCTCGATCGGCTAAATGACACTGTTTGCAGGGGTGTCCAACGGGTTGCCCCTGTAATTAAAACCCTGATGTAAGGAGAATGAACCTGTGGTTGCTGTGAGACGACGCACGGCGCGGCCTGCTGCGCCTGCTTATACGCAGGCGGATGTTGAAAAATTGAGCGCAGTTAATAATGAGCCTGAGTGGCTGCGTGAACACCGCCTGCGCGCCTGGAAGATCTATGAAACACTGCCAATGCCCACCCTTCAGGATGAAGCCTGGCGGCGCACGGATTACCGCCACATTCGCTGGGACGAGGCTGACCGGCTGATAAACAATGCTCCTGCAGATTTAAAGGTCGTCCCTGCTGAGAACCTGGAGCCATTGATTGGGGAGAAGCAGGGTGGGCTGCTGGTGTTTGTCAATGGACAGCTAGCACATTACGAGATTGCCGAAGAATTGACACAGCAGGGCGTGATTTTCACAGACCTGCTCACCGCCAGCCGTGAACACGAAAATCTGGTGCGCGAGAACCTGATGACGAAGGCTGTGCTGCCTAATGATGGGAAGTTTGCTGCGTTGCATGGTGCGTTGTGGACACATGGGGTGTTCCTGCATGTGCCACGTAACAAAGCCATTGAGTTGCCGCTGCATGTCGTGATGTATAACACAGAAGATGGTGCAAGCCTGGGGCATGTGCTGGTGGCATTGGAAGATAATGCCCAGGCGACTATACTGGTCGATTATGTTTCTGCCGAGGGCAGCACCCATTCAGCCTACATTGGTGCGACGGAACTGCTGGTAGGGCAGGCGGCCAGCCTTCGTTACGTGGCGCTGCAGGACTGGAATCGACAGACCTTTGAATTCAGCCATCAACGCGCCCGTGTGGGACGCGATGCCAACCTCGACTGGATGATTGGTACGATGGGCGGCAAACTGGTGAAGGCCTATCTGGAGATTGAACTGGATGGCATGGGAGCAAATGCGCGCATGTCTGGTATGTTTTTTGCCGATGATGATCAGCTTTTCGACCATGACACTATGCAGATTCACAATGCACCGCTGACGACTTCTGACCTGTTGTTCAAAGGTGCTGCGAAAGATGTAGCGCGCACGGTGTGGCAGGGGATGATTAAATCGCTGCCGAAGATGCAGAAAATTGATGGTTTTCAGGCCTGTCGCAATTTACTGCTGAGCGATGATGCGCGGATGGATGCGATTCCAGGGCTGGAAATCGAAGCGGATGATGTGGCCTGTTCCCACGCGGCGACCTTCGGGACACTGGAAGAAGAGCCGATCTACTATCTGATGAGCCGGGGTATCCCCCGCGACCAGGCTGAGGTCATGCTGAGCGAAGGCTATTTCGACGAGTTACTCCAGCGTATTCCCTTCGAGCGGGTGCGGGAGCGACTGCAAGACGCGCTGCACAAGAAGATCACCGGTAGTGGAGTACCCGCTTAGGTACTGACAAAAGGCTGTATAATTTGAACCACAGGCGACACCAGCAGGCAAAATGGCAGCAAAGTGCCTATGCAGACGGTGTTAGCTGTGGTTTTTTGTTGGGAGTAGATGATGACTGATTTCCGACTGACGTATGACGTGAGTGCTATACGTCAAGATTTCCCGATTTTGCATCAGAAGCACCATGAGGATGTGCCGCTGGTCTACCTGGATAATGCGGCCAGCAGCCAGAAACCCCTGATGGTGATTAATAGTCTTGACCAGTATTATCGACGTTATAATGCCAATGTCCATCGGGGTGTTCATAAACTAAGTGAGGAAGCTACCGCCCTGTATGAAGAGGCGCGGGTCAAAGTCCGGCACTTTATTCATGCAGGCAGCAAGCGCGAGATAATCTTTACACGTGGTACTACAGAGAGTATTAATCTGATAGCACAGTCTTGGGGGCGTGCAAACTTGCAACCGGGTGATGTGGTGCTCTCTACCGTAATGGAACATCACTCCAATATTGTGCCCTGGCAAATTCT
>JBGSXK010000226.1:0-4007 GCA_041751455.1 Anaerolineae bacterium | reverse complement strand
CCCTGTGCGAGCTTCGCAGCCTGAGCAGCCAGGCGATGCAAAGGACGCAGCACCCAGTAGAACATCCAGACATTGCTGACGACCAGCAGCAACAGCAGAGTCATGCTTAAGTAAAACCAGACATCCAACAATTTAATCGCCCTCCCCCAGAATGATTAACCCACGCGAGAGCGCCGCAGTCACAGCTTCTGTCCGTGTGGCAACCCCTAACTTCTGGTAGATATTCTGCAAGTGACCCTGTACGGTACGGTCTGAAATAAACAATTCCACACCAATCTGCTTATTAGTCAGTCCGCGCGCGGCATGCAGCAGCACATCGCGCTCACGCTCAGTCAAATCCTCGATCATTTCTCCCGTGTTCTTGCGGTGCTGCTCTGCTTTTTCCAGCGTGGCAGGGTCAAAGGCGGTATGTCCCAGCGCGACCTCCTGAAGTGCACGGTACAGCTCGGCCAGCGCCGCTGTCTTTAACACAAAGCCATCTGCCCCGGCTTCCAGAAGCGCGTGAATATAAGCAGGTTCGTCATAGGCTGTCAGGACAAGCACACGCAAATCCTCGTTTTCCTGTCGAATGCGTCTGGTTGCCTCCACCCCTGTCAGTTCTGGCAGGTGGATGTCCATAATTACTACCTCCGGACGCAGCTCACGTGCCAGACGCACTGCTTCTGTGCCTGTGGCTGCCTCCCCCACTACCTCTACATCCATACTCTCCAGGTAAATTCGCGTACCCTGACGCACCAATCTATGATCCTCGGCCAACAACACCCGCACCATCACCCACCTCGCTTTTCACCTCAGGATAGCATCAATCCAGACAGGCCAATACCGCCAATTGGCGCATATCATCCCATACACTTACCGTTATAATTAGGAAAAATTGCTGTTGAAGCAACGCATACAAGGAGATTTACTGATGGAAACCCGAACTTTCCAGGTGCCCAATATTGGCTGTGATGGCTGTGTACGGACAATCAGAAGTGAGATCGGTCAATTGCCAGGTGTGGAGCAGGTAGAAGCTGACAAAGACACACGGATCGTCACTGTGAACTGGCAGGCGCCGGCTTCGTGGGCATTAATCAAGGATAAGCTGGTCGAAATCGACTACGCGCCTGCCGAGGGCTGAAATACTCCGCCATAAACCACAGTCCACCGACAGCGGGCCAACAGGCAGTTTTTCTGCGATGGCAATCCGCTGTCATGGTGAATCGTGTTGGGCAGCGGCAGACTTACTCGTCCTCGGTTTCCGAGTCGATGATCGCGTAGGCTGAGTCAAGTAAGTCTTCTGCGGTTTCCAGCGCATCCAGAGCCGCCTCATCCTGAGATTCCATCAGCAGCGCGGCAGTATCCAGTAAGGCCGCCGCCGCCTGCGTGACAATTGAGGCGACATCCTGATAATCATGCTCTACAAGCAAATTGTCGATTACCCCGGCTGCGGTACGAGTTTCTGCCAATGCCTGCCGAAGGTGCTTCAAAGCTTCGTGTGAGGTATTCATCGCCATCCTGTTTCAAATAGTCAAAAAGCACTTACGGGCTGGCTGTTACGTCTATTGCCCAAACCGGTCAGGATGGGGGCCGATGCGCTCGTTTTTATCCAGCGCGTTAATCGCTTGAATATCTTCGGTGCTTAACTCAAAGTCAAAGATGTCGGCGTTGGCTGCGATACGACTTTTTTGCGCAGACTTGGGAATGGTGATGACATCAATCTGAAGCATCCAGCGCAGCGTGACCTGTACGGCGGTTTTGCCATATTTTTCGCCAATCTCCACCAGCGTCGGCACCTCCATGACTCGTCCTTTCATAATGGGTGCCCAGGCTGTCAGGGCAATATTGTTTTCATGGCAGAAGGCCTGCAAATCCGGCTGTTGCAGATAGGGGTGAAACTCGATCTGGTTCACTGCGGGGGGCACTTCCGCCTGCTCAAGCATTTCTTCCAGATGATGCTGAAGGAAATTGCTCACACCGATGGCTTTCACCCGGCCTGATTTATAGATTTCTTCCAGCGCGCGCCAGGCTCCAGGCCAATCACTTACGGGCCAGTGAATCAGGTACAGGTCCACATAATCCAGCCCCAGATGCTGCATACTCCTGTCGAAAGCTGCTTTGGTGCGCTCGTAGCTCAGGTCATCCACCCAGACTTTGCTGGTGACGAAAACCTCCTCGCGTGGGACAATGCCGGAACGGACTATCCTGCCGACCTCCGCCTCGTTGCCATAGAGGGCAGCTGTATCGACAGCCCGATAACCTGCTTCCAACGCCCAACGCACGGCGTTTTCGGTTTCAGCACCCAGTTCGGTTTTAAAAACCCCCAGGCCAAAGCGGGGCATCGCCAGGCCATTGTTCAGCGTGACAGTGCTTTTAAGTGTAAAAGTCATGTGATTTCACCCCTTCGCTGCGGTTAAAAGCAGCACCAATCATACCACAACCGCGCGTACTGATCGCAGTGAGCAACAGACCATCTCATATCATCTTTCGAGTGTAATCTGCTCCACCTCACGGAGATGCTGCGCGACAAGGCGGGCGGCAGTGGTTTGCCAGTTGTAGAGAGTGCGCTCCGGTACCTGCGTCTGAATCCATTCCAGCGCTGTCTGCGCTGTATCGTCCAGATCATTATAGGCGGCAGGTACGCTGTATGGCTTCAGGCCTCTCACATAGGGAAAGTACAGAGCATTGTAGTAACGCCACGCCTCGGTGCTATCAAAATCCTTATCACTATAAGGCTTAAGCTTCAAAATGCTCTCTGCCAGCAGCGCTTTTAATTCGTGGGTGCGTTCAAGGGTATTGTCAGGCTTGCGCTTCTGCCCCAACCTGACGGTGATGGCCGGGAGTTGGGTCAGCGGACTGGCGGCCAGCTTTTCCAGATCGTTAAAATGGCTGAGTGCGCGGCGCGTCAGCCGAGCAAACTCGTTTTCATCCATGAGCAAAAAACGAGCAGCTTCCTGTCTACGCGGCAGGGCGGCGTTGACAGAGCGCAGCACCTGGCGCTCTTGCTGGATAGCCGGACGGTCTGCAAAAATGACTTTATCCAGAGCAGCCTGTACCGGGCTGGAAAACGTCTCTACAACGATGGCAGTGGCCGTCAGGCTGAAAAGCAGCAAGGGAAAGGCAAATGATACATCCCCCAAAAGCAGCATCACCAGCAGCACCTGCGCGCCAAAGGGCAGCACGACCAGCACGGTCGCCAGCAGAGAGCGCAGCGCGTCGGGCAGCAGGCGCGTCCCCTCTTCATAGGCATCCAGAGAACCCAATCCAAACCCCAGCAGGATCAGGTCGAAGCTGATCGCCAGCAGCACCAGTTCGCTGGAAAGCCACTCCAGAGGCAGCAAGAGCAAACCCATCCCCAACAGGAAAAAGACCGTCGCCACCAGCAGGATAATGATCGGCTGGCGTGGCAGCGGGTCGCGAAATGCCTGCCGGATTTTCATCAGGGAGAGCACCAGAAACAACACAGGCCCCAGAAGCAACAGCCCCTGCGCCACTACGCCGTTCAGCGTGGTTGCCAGCAGGATCACCAGGAACAAGAGGATCAGGTCGATAGCCATCCTGCCGCTGATGCCTGTTACAGGTGCGACTTCATACATCAGGTGCCAGGTGGCGGCCATCCAGAACACCGACGGCAGCATTACGGGAAGCAAACGCCAGTGGACAGTGGTTTCCAGCAGCGCCGGCACATACTTCGCCAGCACCACAAACGCCAGACCCAGAGCATAAGTGACTAATCCCAGCCCGGCATAACGCAGCCCTGGCTTGTGAATATCACGCGCCAGCAGATAAAGCCCAAGCCACAGGGTAAAACCGAAGGCCAGCAGTTGTAAAACAAAGACAGCGTCGATCATTGTGCTTTTCCACGCTCAACACACATTTTCTCATACTGACCTTACCCTAAGGGCATACGCCCGATTCACCGAGGATGACGTGCTGGCCAAGCGCGTCGTCACGTCGGGATCGGAATTGCGGCGGGTCATCATTCGTCCTCAGGCCCCACGCCCGTGAGCCGCCAGACGTCAACTGCG
>JBGSXK010000225.1:0-5706 GCA_041751455.1 Anaerolineae bacterium | reverse complement strand
GCCCCCGTACCGACTGATCACCCCCCGCGCAGAATGACCAGATACCATCTTTGGACGACGGGCCATTGGCGGTAATCCACACCACGCCAACCTCGCTGTCATACCAGGCATCCAGCAGTGCCTCGGTCATTTCGTCAATCGTCTTTGGCCGGAAGGCATTCCGTATATCCGGGCGGTTAAATGCGATACGCGCAATGCCCTCGGCCTGATGATACGTAATATCCTCATAGGCTTTGACTTCCTGCCAGTCAGCCAGTTTCATCAGGTCTTCGGTCTTAATCTGCGCCTGTTCTTCCTGGGTTGTAATCACCTTTTTATCTCCTCGTGCGCCAAACTACAGTATTCACCAGCTCATCAGTTTACAGGGCTAATGCTTGCAGGTGCTCGCGCACCCGCTGCATTATTGCACTGCGCCGGGCAAAATCGACCTGTGCATCAGTGGGGACTTCAATGAGCGTTGACTGCCCTGTGCCCACACTGGCACTGAAGGCATCCCGAAATGCTGCCCGCGTGTCCACCCGCACATAATCCAGCCCATAGAGCCTCGCGGCATGGGCAAAATCAAGATCATGCGGGGTGAGAAAGTAATCTGTAAATTCAGGTTCATAATCGCGAATAGGCAAACGGTGAAAAATACCGCCGCCGTTGTTGTTGAGCAGCACAATCGTCACCGGCACACCACAGCGCCGGACAGCCATCAAACCATTCATGTCATGATAAAACGTGACATCACCCACCACCGCCACCAACGGATGATCGGGTTGCGCTGCGCCAATACCGAGCGCAGTCGATAGGTTGCCGTCAATGCCCGATGCCCCGCGATTAGCATAAGCATGAATGCGCTTAGTACCCGGCTTACCAAACTGATCGAGATGACGAATAGGCAAGCTGTTCCCGGTGAATAAGCTGCTGCCATCAGGGATGAGGTCAATTACATCATAGACCACCCCACCATCGAAATAATCGCCTGTGTTCATCTCTGTCTCAACCACCTGCCATGCCGTCTGTTCCAGGTCTTTGATCCGCTGCGCCCAATTCTCATCGGGCATCAATGCGCCAGCCTTGAGCCTCTCCGCCGTCAGATCGCAGGTTAGCGTCGGGTCAGCGCAGATCATCGCCGTGAGAGAATGCTGATCATCCCGCCATTCTCCGTTCCCGGTAATAAGTACTCGGTGCTTCGGCCTGGCTTTACCCAGATACGTCAGCAGTGCATTGGAGGTAGGCACATCGCCAGACTGAATCAGGATGCCCGGTAAAAGCAGCTCGCCATCCAGTGGGAAAGTATTGTAACCGCCGATGACTGCACCCAGCCCAGGATTACCAGCCTGAAAACGCAGGCCGGAGGTTGGCTCTGCCAGGAGCGGATAGCCAGTGATTTCGGATAGGCGCTGGTACGGTGCGACGTTATCTTTTGTAGTGTTCGCTCCGCAGATAATCAGACCTCTGGGCGATTCCATAATGGACTTCATCAGCGCATCGATTTGTTCTGGGCTGGGGTGGCGTATCCCCTCAGAGATGCGCGTAAATGGCTGCCCGTCAGGAGAGGGGTTAGGCTCTGCTTCCAGCACATCGCCCTCCACCGGAGTCGGCTCAAGTGGCTTACGGAACGGCAGGTTGATATGCACTACCCCTTTGCGAACACCATTGGCTCTGGCATAAGCGCGGTTCGCCAGAGTGCGCAGGTTACGCACGGCAACCGCCGGGGGATCAGCCTCTGGCAAACCCGCATCCACAAACCACAGCGCGTAATCACCATAAAGCTTGATCTGGTCAATTGTCTGGTTCGCACCGCTGTGCCGCAGTTCGGGTGGACGATCCGCCGTCAGCACCAGCAGCGGCACACACGATTGATGCGCCTCGACAATCGCCGGGAAGAAATTGGCTGCCGCCGTCCCGGATGTACACACCACCGCCACAGGCGTATCAGTCGCCAGCGCCAGCCCCAGCGCATAAAACGCAGCGCTGCGTTCATCCAGGTGGGAATGCTTGCGAATGGCCGGGTGTCGGGCAAAGGCCAGCACCAGCGCCGTATTGCGCGACCCCGGCGCGAGGGCCACATGCTTCAGCCCGGACCGCGCCAGTTCATCCACAAAAATTTCAGCATACAGGGTATTACGGTTCGCCATGCTTCCTCTTAGAGCGTGTGATATGTGTTAGCGCTGGATGAGTGGAAAATGCATAACACCCTCTTACTCCACCTCAACTGCATCATGAATATGCAGCGCGTCCAGCATGGGGCGAAATTTCAGCGCGGTTTCGTCCCATTCCTTCTGTGGATCACTCGCCGCCACAATCCCCGCCCCGGCATACATCCACACCCGCTTATCCTGCGCCACCGCCGAGCGAATCGCCACACCAAATTGTCCATTCATCTGCTGGTCAATCCAGCCGATAGGTGCAGCATACCAACCACGTGGCACGGGTTCCATTGCGCTGATAAGAGACATGGCTCGATCACGCGGTTCTCCACCCAGCGCGGGTGTAGGATGCAGTGCTTCTACCAACGGCAGGATTCCCTCCTGCCCAGATAGCACCCCGTCAATAGGCGTATGGAGATGCTGGATGTTGCTCAGGCGCATAATTTCTGTCGCCCCAGTCTGTAAATCAACCGTCAGCGGCAGCAGGCGACGCTGAAGCTCGTCAATGACCAGTTGATGTTCGTATCGGTCTTTTTCGCTGGAGAGCAGTTCCTGCGCATAAGCCGCGTCCATATCAGGTGTCTGCCCCCGGCGGATACTCCCCGCCAGTGCCATCGTCCTCACCTGGGCGCCCTCAAGCTCGACCAGCAGTTCGGGCGTTGCCCCATAAAACGCATGGAACGGACGTGGTTCGAACAGAAACCGGTAGGTTTCCGGGTAGGCCTCGGCCAGATAATCCAGCGCCCCCAACACATCCACCCGCTCTGTAAACCACACCTCAGCTACCCTTGCCAGGACCACCTTTTTAAGCTCTCCTGCCTTCATAATATCAGTTGCGTTCAGGATCTGATCGCGCCAGGTGGTATACGGCATAGGGTAATCCAACCGTGTTGCAGGCGGCATAGGCACGCTGGAATGTGTTCTGCTGTCTGACTGAAGTTCAGCAATTTTCGCTTTCAGGGCACTGCGCAGTGCAGCCTGGATATGCGCAGGGTCTTCATCCAACGAGATATTGGCATTAATCGTCAGCCAGGTTTCATCCCGCGTCTGCAGCAGTTGATAATGTGGCAGCACGAAATGCGCCGGGGTGAAATCCCACCAGGTATTATCGGGCACAAAGTCTTCACGGAAGGCAAAGCCGCCAAACAAACGCGGTGCGGCTAAAGGCTCTTGTGCATTGAGGCTGACCGACCCGGCAAAAAGCTCTACAGCCTGATCGTGAACAGCCTGAAAGCGTTTCTCGCCCCACCCTATCAGCTCAATCGCGGTGCCACTCCCTGCGAAGGCGACCGCATCGCGGCTGCTTTCCCAGTAGTAACGGGGCTGCCCCTGTGCCCGCCGCAGGAACTCACGCAGGCTCACGCCGGGGCATGGCAGGCTGTCACTCACCAACCGTCCGTAATGCTGTGGGATGGACTCTCTCTCTGCCATCATTATTCCGCCCCCTCCTCCATCTCGTATCCCACACTGCGCAGCAGCATCGGCAGCAGTGCGGAGAGAATACGCTTGCGCTCCATCTCCCCTGTATAAACCCATTGGATCACCACATTGTAAATCGCTCCCATCCACGCATGAGCAATCACTTCCACATCCACGGGCGCAATATCCCCCACGTCTACCGCCTCCTGTAAATAGGTGCGGATCAGCTCGGCAAAGCGGTCAGTAATTTCCAGGCGCTTTTTCTCGAATACACTGCCCAGCCCTACCGCCTGTACCAGCAGCAGTTTCGCAGGCAGACGATAACGCGCGAACGTATCCAGCACACTTTCCAGGGCGGCACGCACCCGCTGAATACCCTCTTTTTCCTGCGCAATGGCTTCCAGTGCCCGGCGCTCAATCAGGTCTGCGAACTGATCGACCAGTGCCAGGAACAGCTTTTCTTTATTAGGGAAGTGAAAGTAAATCGACCCCTTTGAGGTCTGGCTTTCATCAACGATTTCATCCAGTCGGGTATCGTGATATCCCTTCTGGCTGAAAATATCCAGCGCCGCATCAAGGATGCGCTCGCGCACATTCTTGCCTACGACAGGTGTGGTTTTAAGGTCACGCTTTCCCATTGTGATAGTTTTCGCAAATAAACTGACTGGTCAGTCTAATTATAGCAGATTATTGTCTCGCAAGATGAATTCCTGCTGAGAAAAGTGCTTTGTACTGTATCAGGTGTGGTCTTAGCGTGGCCTGTCTGCGCAACCAGAATCAATAAAAGCTTATACACCGAGAAATTTCCGCCTCACAAGACCGTAGCTGGCTCTGACAAGCGAACGCCAGAAAGGCATTCCCCCGGCTCTTCTGCCTTGTGCCCGGCTGAACAGGGTTTGCAGCGCGGGCTGCACCAGATCAATGACTTCCGTACCCGATACCCTGTCCAGCGTGAATACAGCCACGGTTTTCTGGGTAAACACCTCGCTAAACAGCGTATCACGCCCCAGGTAGGTGTGGGCAACTTCGTCGTTACCCTCTCTGAAAACAGACATAATCCGCTCATGAAGTTCGGGAGTCAGAAGGTCGAATTTTGAATTATTCCAGCCCATTTCATCAGCCCGATCCCGCATCGTGGCAAATACAGCACGGTAGGTGCGTTCCATGTTGGCATCTCGTGGCACTTTAAGGCTGAACTGCCTGAGGACTTCCACGGTTTTAATGCCAGGGCTAACATTTAAGTGAGGTACATCCGGCAGCCATGATGTGTCTGCCATACCACATGTTTGCAGAAAGTCCACAAGCATGTTGGGGTGGAGCTGAGTCCGTTCAAAAGGACGCACCAGAATATGATCTGTGCCGAAAATCCGAGACCACAGGTCAAGAGTATATCGGTAATCCGGTGAAAACCGGGTTAGTTTCGCGCCGTCTTCTGTCTTGCGGTTCACTTCGTCCAGTTGTTCCAGCAAGTTATCCACCCAGTCGGGAAACGACAGGATTAGCTGGCCAGACTTTGCCCTCTGTGACCATATCGATTGCAGAAACAAGTCCTGACGGCGTACATAAACAACGATCCAGGGATTAAAGTCTTCACAGAGTGTTCGCAGATCACGGATTTCGTCTGATGAGAAGCTGGCAAACGCTTCTGCCGAGAGAATAATATTCCGGGCCGGTGCATCCCGCATTTCACGGATCAGTTTGTGTATCTCAGGATCATGCTTCGATCGCCGATGTTTCTCCTGAATCGAATCTGCCAGGGAATGTTTACCCGCGCCTATCAGACCGCTGAGAGGATAATAGTAGCCGTGCTGCCGCAATAACTTGTGATTTCGATGCAGCGTATGCTGAATGGTGCTTGTAGCCGTTTTAGGATAACCAATGTGGATATACAGCTTCTTCTGAGATGAGTTCATTGCAGCACATCGCTTCGGGTCAACCGGCGGTAGAAGGCTTTTAATACGTCAGCCAGAGTCGGGTGACTCTCTATGAAGTTAAGGACTCTTGGATAGCGATAGAGCCGGGCGGCCAAAATTTCGGGTTCTCGGCCGCCATCATCCTTCATCAGGCGAAACAAATCTCCCATCGCAGCACCTAAAAGCGCCATCGCTTCATCGGCAGTTAAATCGTTAATGTCAAAAGTTGTGACCGG
>JBGSXK010000224.1:0-2592 GCA_041751455.1 Anaerolineae bacterium | reverse complement strand
AGGGTGAGCAGTTCAGCCGTGCGGGTGCGCGCCTCTCTGTTATTCATGCCCATGTGCAGTTTGAGCGCCTCGGCAATCTGTGAACCAATGGTCAGCACCGGGTTGAGCGAAGTCATGGGGTCCTGAAAGATCATGGCGATCTCTGCACCCCGCACCAGCCGCATCTCTTCTGAGGAAAGCTTCAGCAGGTCACGCCCACGAAAAATTACTTCACCCCTCTCAATCTTACCAGGCGGGCTGGGGATTAAGCCCATAATCGCCAGCGAGTGGACACTCTTGCCGCTGCCGCTCTCACCCACTACCCCCAGCGTTTCCCCTTCTTCCAGGACATAAGAAACGCCATTGACGGCATACACCGTCCCTTCCTGAGTATAAAATCTTGTAACGAGGTCTTTGACCTCCATGAGCACGGCCAAAAGCGATGCCCTCCTCTCTAAAACATCTATGTTTGATGAACTCTTAAAGACGGTTTAAGATGGCAAGTTTGCACGAAAACACGACACCTGTCAAATTCTGATTACTGATAGTTACCCACTTAAATCACTTTGGGTTCAAACCCCTCATCTGCCTTATAAACCTCTAGCCCTGTGCTTTAGGAGAAATAAACAGCAGGCAGAGAAACTGGGCTGTTTAAAACTGCCGAAAACAGGGTGGATTATTCACATCAGGCGAACCCTGCATATGGGCAGCATGAGGATGCAGCGCCAGATGGACTACCTCTGATGGGCGAGGACTCGCTGTGCCAGATACCAGGCGATTGTTTCGCGCAGGCCATCCTCAAAGCTGGTTTCGGCCAGAAAGCCGAATTCCTGCTCGGCACGGGTAACATCCAGTTTACGCCGGGGCTGCCCATTGGGCTGAGTCGTATCCCATTGCAGCTCACCCTCAAAGCCCACCAGCCGCGCAATCATTTCTGCCAGCGTTTTAATACTGATTTCAAAACTGCTGCCAATATTCACTGGCTCGGCTTTATTATAGAAAGCAGCCGCAGCGACAATCGCCCTGGCAGCATCCTTTACATAGAGAAATTCACGGGTCGGTGTCCCATCGCCAAACAGGGTCACATAAGCCAGCCCCTGCTCACGGGCTTCCACCATCTTGCGGATCAAATCGGGGATGACGTGCGCTGTGGCGGGGTCAAATTTATCTTCCGGCCCATATAAATTGACAGGCAGCAGATGAATGGCATTATAATCATATTCCTGACGATAAGCCTGACTCTGTACCAGCAGCATTTTTTTGGCAAGACCATATGGCGCGTTGGTTTCTTCAGGATAACCATTCCACAGGTCTTCTTCGTGGAAGGGTACAGGTGTGTATTTGGGATAGCTGCATACCGTACCCACACCCACAAATTTAAGGATACCCGCCCGCCGGGCGTATTCCAGCAGCAGTGTTCCCATCATGATATTGTCGTAGAAGAACACCCCGGGGTGTGCGCGGTTCGCGCCGATGCCGCCCGCAGTCGCTGCCAGGTGGATCACCATCGTAGCCTGAGGATAAGACTCATACAAGCGCTGCACAGCCTGTTGCTGGCGCAGGTCAAACTCGCTGCTGCGCGGTATAATAACCTCGCCCGCGCCCACTTCATGCAGATAGCTGACCACATGCTGCCCCAGGAAACCACTCCCTCCCGTGACAATCACCCGCTGCGCCTGCCAGTTAAAATCCTGCTTACTCATGCCCTGCCCTGCTTATGGAAGCCCAAGAGGGCCATTGTAACATGAGGGCAAGCAGGTTTCTATAGTTGGCGGCACTATGGCAGCACCGTACTCCGTGGTTTAAACGCCTTCAGGAAAGCTCTTCAGAGCGCAGCACAATCTGGCAGCGCCGTTGTTGGGGAAATTCTGCTGAGGTTTCCAGCCACAAAAGATGCCCTGACTTCTCTGCGCCACCAGAGTGAGCTTTTTTGGCCGGGATATGCAGCCCATGTTGTTTAACCGCTTGTTGTGCCCGCTCGGCCACACGCTCATTGGCATGCAGGCAGGCAGACTGTAATACGTCTAGTGCATCCGACGTACCCATCGTCGAAAGCGCGTCCAGCGCAGCGTAGGCGACCCAGGTGGAGGGATCGTCCAGTACAGCAGACAGGTGCAGCACAGCCCGTTCATCCCGCAGCCAGCCTAATGCCGCCGCAGCCTGACCACGGACTTCCGCGTCACCATCCTGCAAAGCCTGTAGCAGCGGCTCCACGGCCTGTGTGCTGCCGATCCAGCCCAGAGCGAAGGCTGCTCTTGCCCGCACACCTGCATCCTTATCGCGCAGCACAGTGGTCAGGGTTCTGACGGTGCGCCAGTCCCGAATCCAGGCCAGGGCATTCACCGCACCCACACGGACAAGCTCACCCCCATACTGCATAGCGATCACGAGGGCATGAATGGCCGGGGAACCAATCTTGGCAAGCGCCACCGCCGCATCCCACCGTACCCGATCATCCACATCTGCCAGAGCTTCGATCAGCGGATTGATGGCTTCTGAAGATTGTGAGAGGCCGAGGCCGCAGGCCGCCAGGCGGCGCAACTTCGGCTCTGTGTCATGATACAGAGAGGAAATAAGATGCTCTACCACACGCGGGTCTTCAATCGACCATAA
>JBGSXK010000223.1:0-8354 GCA_041751455.1 Anaerolineae bacterium | reverse complement strand
GATCTATGGGCGCGTGAAGGAAAGCCCGTTTACTTACCTGCGTATTTCAACGGATGACCTGTCCGGGAAGATTATCGCTTACACCGGTGAAGGGGTGTTCACCAACGATCCGATAGATACTTTTGGTGGTTACGGTGTGGTGCAGGTGCCGCGCTTCCAGGAACTGCTGGCTTATATCTGTGAGAACGGTTACGAGCATCATGTGTCGATCAACCAGGCGCGTGTGGCCTCAGCAGTGAATGAGGCCCTGTCCAAGTACCTGGACTGGTCGGTGTATCACCATCAGTAAATCAGGCATTCCATTTCGATCTTAAAAAGGGCAGGGGCATCGTATGCTGTGCCCCTGCAATTGTGTTTTAAGGAGGTTGACTTGTATCATAAAATTCGCTGGACTGCTCAGAAAATTGCTCAGCGCATCGCGCTGATTGAGCCATTGGCCTACCGCAGTCGTGCGCCGCTGCCACCGTTCCGCATGATCACACTGCCCGATCCTACACCGGATGCGATTGAACCCGCACCCATAGAAAAGAATGTGGATGATTCGGGTTGGGCAGTCATTGATCCGAACACATATTGGGCGCAGTCCAGGGTTAATTTCGTGCTGCGGACTCACTTCCAGATCCCAGCAGACTGGCCGCAAGAGGCGGCTGTCGCGCTTTATCTGCCGCTGGGTGAACCGCGCAGTTTCAGCCATCCTGAAGCACTGGCTTATATCGATGGCGTGGCTTATGCCACCTGCGACCGTCATCACCAGGAATTTCTGCTGCGCGACGAATGGCGCGGTGGGCAGCCGCATACGCTGGCGCTGCATGGCTGGACAGGTAATTCGCACCGGGATGGTGAGCATGGCCGCCTGTTGATGCGCGACTGTGCAGTAGTGCAGATCGACCAGCCTACACGTGATTTTGCCGCAACAGCGCGGGTGGCGTTGGGTGTGGCGACTTCGCTGGATGAGAACGAACCTGCTAAAGATCGTCTGCTGACGGCATTGAATGATGCCTTTAATCTGCTTGATCTGCGCGAGCCGTTTGAGGATGCTTTCTACGCCAGTATTGTCCCGGCGCATGAGGCTTTGCGGCGCGGCATTGAACAGTCGGGTGCGCCGCTGGATGTGTGGATTACAGCTACAGGACATGCACATATTGATGTCGCATGGTTGTGGACTCTGGGGCAGACACGACGTAAGAGTGGGCGTACCTTCCACACTGTGCTGCGCTATATGGAGCAATTTCCTGATTATCACTTCACGCAGAGCCAACCGCAGCTTTATGACTATGTTCAGGAAGATTATCCCGAACTTTTTGAGGGGATTAAACAGCGTGTAAAGGAAGGCCGCTGGGAACTTATCGGCGGGATGTGGATTGAAGCTGATTGTAATCTGAGTGGTGCAGAGTCGCTGGCACGACAGTTCCTGCTGGGGCGCGGTTTCTTTCGCAAGCACTTTGGCGTGGGAACAGATTCACCTGTATTATGGCTGCCGGATGTGTTCGGGTACGCCTGGGCGCTGCCGCAGTTGATTAAGCAGGCCGGGCTGGATTATTTCTTTACGATCAAGATTGGCTGGAGCCAGTATAACCGTTTGCCTTACGATACCTTCTGGTGGCAGGGAGTCGATGGCACACGGGTGCTAACGCACTTCAGCACCACCAAAGACCCGGCCAGTCCTTTTGCCGCCACTTATAATTCCGTGGCTGACCCGGTGGAAACATTGGGCACATGGGTGAACTTCCAACAAAAGGAACTGCGACAGGATTTGCTGATGGCCTTTGGCTATGGCGATGGTGGCGGTGGGCCGACCCGCGAAATGTTGGAAAACCTCCGTGAGATGGCAGATTTCCCGGCTGCGCCGCGTGTGCGCCAGCGCCCTGTGGGCGAGTTTTTTCGCGAAGTCGAGGCACAGGTGGGCGATGAGCTGCCGACCTGGAACGGTGAACTGTATCTTGAGATTCATCGCGGCACTTATACCACGCAGAGCCGCAACAAACGTGCCAATCGTAAGAGCGAGTTCCTGCTGCATGATGCCGAGTTTCTGGCGACACTGGCGGGTATGCTCGACATGGATTATCGCTACCCAACGACGGAGCTGAACAAAGCCTGGGAACTCGTGTGCCTTAACCAGTTTCACGATATTATCCCTGGTAGCAGCATCACCGATGTCTATACTGATTCGCTGGCACAATATGCACAGATCGAGCAGGCAGGCGCAGCAGTACGTGACGAAGCGCTCTCGGTCATCGTGCGTAATACCAGTGCAGATATTCTGATTGTCAACCCCTCCTCATTTGCCCGGCATGACCTGGCCTGCTGGCTAGGTCAGGTGAACCCGCGCAAGCGTGTGCATCGTGCCGATGGCTCGCCGGTGCTGACTCAGGCCATCAATGAGGGTACGTTGATCGCGGCGGGAGGTCTCGCGCCGTTTAACGTGACCGCGCTGCATGTCTCCAATGATGACGCGACAATTCCCGATACCGGGCTGATTGCTACCAGCACCCTGCTGGAAAATGACTTTGTACGGGTCGAGCTGAACGAAGCAGGCGATATTACCCGCATCTACGACAAAGAGAATGATCGGGAAGTGCTGCCAGAGGGAGCAGTTGCCAACCAGTTCCAGGCGTTTGAAGACCGCCCGATGAACTGGGATGCATGGGATATTGATATTTTCTACGATGACAAGATGTGGCTGGCCGAGCCTGCCGAGGCGATTCAGGTGGTGGAACAGGGGCCGCTGCGTGCCACACTGGAAATACGGCGGCGCATTCTCAACAGTGCTTATGTGCAGCGTGTCTCGCTGTGCTACAACAGCCCCCAGCTTGATTTCGATACAACGGTTGATTGGCGTGAGCGTCACATCCTCCTGAAGGTTGCTTTCCCCGTGGAAGTGCTGACCCCGGTGGCGACCTATGAAATCCAGTGGGGTAATGTGCAGCGTCCGACACATCATAACACCAGTTGGGATTGGGCACGCTTTGAAACCTGCGCGCAGAAGTGGGTGGATCTGAGCGAAGGTAATTATGGCGTGAGCCTGCTCAATGACTGTAAATACGGGCATGATATCCGCGATAACGTCATGCGTATCAGCCTGCTGCGCGCGCCGACCAAGCCCGACCCGGAAGCCGACCAGGGTGAACAGCGCTTCGCCTACAGCCTGCTGCCACACAGCGGCGGTTGGGATGAACGAACTGTGGCAGCGGCCTATGCACTGAATGATCCGCTGATTGTCACCAGCGGTGATCGCTTTGCCAATGCGACCACCCAGCAAAGCCTGCTGGGTGGTCTGTTCGCGTTTGACCAGCCGAATATGGTGATCGAAACAGTGAAGCGCGCGGAAAATGGTGATGGGGTGATTGTGCGCCTGTACGAAAGCCAACGCAAGCGTGGCCCTGTGACACTACGGTCAGGTTTCCCCCTTAAAGCAGCCTGGCGGACGAATCTGTTGGAAGATAACGAGGAAGCTGTGCCTGTGGAAAACAGCAGTGCGAGGTTGCACGTGCGACCCTATGAGATTATCACGCTGCGTTTAATCCCCGCATAGTAGATCAGTGATTGGGAGAGGTCGCACCGTTCGTTCAGGGCCAGGCCTCTCCCTCTATGATACTGTGTGCAGGGCGGGCAGTAGGCGCGAAGGGAGTTGCTTAATGCCCAACGCGCCAGGGAGATCGTGATTTACTTAAGGGAGGCAAGATGATAATCTGTGCCGAAATACTTTCCATCTGGGTAGTCAGCGCCATCTCTGCCGGGAGCACAGTATAGATGCGCAGGTTTTGCTCGTGTATGCGGTGTGCCAGTTCTGGCAGCGGGAAGCCCGTGTAACCGTCAGTCAGTACCAGCGCTCGGACAACGCGCGGTTTTGCCTCTAGAAGGTGATCGAGTACACAGTTAATATCCGTGCCGCCGCTGCTGCGCAGCTTGCCCCGGCGCAGATCTTCCAGTGACATTGCCTCTACATAATTTGAGAACTGAAATACGGCGGCCTGATGACTGCCGACATAAGGCAGCAGCATTCCCAGCAGATGCGGGAGCATCTGCATCATTGAGCCAGACACGTCGAGATAGACGTGGGCTTTGCTGGGTGTTTCGGGCACACGGGCGCGCACTGTGCCCGCCTGGTTCCAGAGCATGCCCTGTACTCCGAGCTGGCGGCGGGCAGCAATCATGCGATCACGGGCATTAGGTAATACGCCCATCCCGGTGACACCGGGAGTATGGGTGCGGGTTTTCCGCTTCTGACGACCCGCCTGCGGCCCCAGGCAGCGGCGCAGCGTGTGCGCGAAGGCACGCCGGGCCGTTTCGGAAGAGGTTCTTACCTCGCTCATCCAATCCGATAATTTATCACCTCGCCCGGCCTTGCTGCCGATAACTACCGGGAGTTTCGGCCATTTTTTGACTAATTCCTTCAGCATATCTTTGAATAATTCACTGTCGAGTACCTGTGCCTCACGCTCAGGATCATCATGATCGCCCAGCAGCACGGGCTGGATATAGACCACCACGCACTGTTCGCCAATACCAGCCTTACGCAGCAGGTCGAGTATCTCTTCGTAGAGTGGGTCGGCCTCATCACTGCGGTTGCCCGGCGGGTAGAGCCGCTCTATGATTTCGCGGGTACCCGGTGGCATCACGTCGTCGGGCGGGTATTGAGGGTGATCTGGCCAGCCCACCGGAGGCCGCAGCAGCAAACCGGGAAACTTGTCGGGTGGGTTGATGTTATCAAAGAAGCCCTGATAGTCAGGGGCAGCGAACTGGCGCGCCAGCCCAGCGTTGATGATGGCATCAAAGGCGATATTGTGCGCCGGGGTGACACGTGGATACAGGCGCGTATGTGCCAGGATGATATGCCACAGCTCATGCATCACCAGCAGGAACAGATGTTCATCACGCTGGCAGTATTGTGCGATGAAATCGGGATTGAGCAGCATGTTCGGGCGCTGGCGGCATTCCACCGCAGCCGTCGGGACATCATGACTGGCTTTGATGCCAGCCAGGCGGCACAGAGTCTCCATCTCAAAGGTAGCAGCAGGCAGGCAGCGGATCAGCCGTGCAGCCAGTTGTTTGCCTCCTCTATCGTGGTTGATATTGATCTGTACCTTGCCCGTGTCCTTACTCATGATTCAGTGTCCTCCACTGGCTCTGGTTGATGGGGGATGGCTTCTTCGATGTAACCAGTGTCTTGGACAAGGCGAATCAGACGCGGATCATCGGCCAGCAGTGCCCGATGGAGCACGGTATCATCAAACGCAAGCGGTGCGCGGGTTTGCAGCAGATGATTGCGTGTGCGCGCCAGCACATTGAGGACAAGTAGGGGGTCAAGTGCGCGTAGATAAACAGCCCGCGCACCTGCTGCTTTCAGTGTTTCTGCGATCACCTGATTTTGTTCATCGATTTGCGGATAAACCAGCAGCGCGCCCATCAGGTTGCAGCCTTCCCAGGCTTCATTGAGTGTGCGAGTGAGCTGATTCAATGCATCACGATTGTTTTCCATGCTGCGCAGAGCAGTTTCGTAGGTGCCAGAAGCACTGAGATCGCCCGGTATACGCTGGAGCGAACCGCCCATGCCTTCTAATGTAAAGCGAACATAAATATCGCTGGTGGGCAGCACCTCCCAGTTAGTTTGCGCTGGCCCAAAGCGCGGTGGTGGCAACCGCGAGGCATTCGTGCCATAACGTGAGCTGGAGTTTGAGCCGGAACTTTGTGCTATGGCCGGCTTGGCGCGGGATAACAGCGAACCTGAAGTCGGAGTGGGGCGCTGGCTGTTCCCGCCGGACTGAAAAGGGTTATTATTGGCGGTAGGTTTCTGCGTCATGATTCCTCAGTCTCCTTGATGCCAAACAGATTCAGGTCTGCACGGAAGCGCCGCAGCGATTCTTCCCAGTTGTCATGCAGCCATAAATCAGGGAATCCGCTCAGAATATAGTTGACTTCCAGGCGGGTGCGAAAACTATCTTTATAATCCAGGTTGGAAAGCCATTGGCTGATTTCGTTCCAGATATCCTGTGCCGGGCCAGCCTGGATTACAGTGGAAATAAGACGTGGTTCCATCACACGCACGGCGAACTGTGCCAGTGGCTCCCAGGCCGCTGAGGTCAGGTTGCGCCGTTCACGATAGGCCAGGAAGATGGCTGTCGCCAGCCCCACACGCCGTGCGTCGGAGCCTTCCGCCCCCAACGCCTGCGTGATGAGCCTGGAAACTTTTTCATCTTCTATATTGAGTTCATCTGCCAGCAGAATGCGCCGCACCTGGTCAGGCTCAGAGAAGACCTGCCGCAGGTTGTCGTCCTCGTCCAGCATAGATATTTCCCAGGCCTGCTTGTGCGCGGCGACGACATTTGCCAGCGATGGCGGGACTTCGCTGGCATTTTCTGGCAGGCTGTAAGTGAGAGCGATCTCTGTGCTGTATTCCAGAACAGCATCTTCGCCTTCCAGCACCATACGTGCGGCATGAACCGCCGTGATTGAACGTGCCAGCATCCTTGCCCGGCGCGGGCTTTGTGGCAGTTTGGCCTGATGCAGCAGGTCGATCACATAGATCACATATTCCGCAAGCCAGTCGGTGAGTTGTTCCTCGATCTGGGGAATTAGGCCTGCGCACTGCTCAACGTAACTCAGCAGCGGGTAATCGGCCAGAAGCCCATTAAGCCTGCTGGGCTGCTGGTTGTTTTCCCAGGCGATCAGGCTGCGACGTTCTTCTTTATTGAGGTCTTCCCAGTTCGGGACCACCACCACAAATGGAAACCGATCCGCCAGTGCGGGATCAAGCGGCTCTGAGCCGAAGTAGTATTTGGCACCACTGCTGCTGTCAGCATCATCTGGTGCAGGCGGGTTCATGGCTGCCCAGCGATGCTGAAGCTTATCCAGCAAAATACCACTGACGCGCCGCTCATGAATGATCGGAAACATCTTGTTCTGGAGGTCTGCCCGGCAGCGCGAGATTTCATCAAAGAAGACAAATTCCGCATCCCAGATTGATCCCGGTGTGGCGACGAAACGTAAGGTCTCGCCATCTTCATCAGGCAGGGGGATGCCTACCAGGTCGTCATAATTAATCAGTGAGGCGTTATAATGGCGCATGGAAAGCCCTATAGCCTGCGCAATACGCTCGACCAGCAGTGATTTTGCTGTGCCATGTGGCCCCACCAGCAGCAGCGGAGACTGAGTTGCCAGCGAAGCGAGGATAACTGCATCAAGATGACTCCACCCCTGAACGCCCAGCGTTCTCACAATATCATAAGGGGCCGTCTGTTTATGTTCAACCATTGGCGATCTCGTCTTTCTACTTGAATGAGTAAAATCCGGACGATGCGCGTTAGGCATAACGACTAGTTACCTCTACAATATATGTCTACATATTTATGTTACAATCACTCACCATCTTCTATAAACTGACTTACATACTGATGCTGTGTTTTGAAGTAGAAAATTTGGGCTGTTTTGTCTCCAATTTGTTAAGAAGTTTACAGGACTACCTGTCACGAAATACCCCAGAAATAGGGGGAAATATATAAGAGTTAAGACCAGGGCTGGCATAGGCGGGTTAGGTGATTAAACGAGCAGACCGCTGCTGAGCTTGAGCAGCATAGATTTGTGATTCTGTGCACGGCTGGTTATGATGATGGAAAAATTTATAGAACTGGGTATATTGCCGTTATGAAGAAGAAATTGCGCGGTATCAAGCGTGATGTATTGAAACTGGACTTTAGCCTGTACCGGGTGGATGTCCCTATACGTGATGTATCCGGCGCCGTACTCAGTGCGATTGACCTGTGGCCAGAAGCGGTAGACCGGACAATTATGTTTGTACATGGCTATGGTGGCTGTGCTGAAACATGGGAATACCAGATCAATCACTTCGCCAACGATTACCGGGTTGTGATCCCCGACTTACGCGGGCACGGACAGAGCGACGCACCCTACACCTATTATACCATGAACGAACTGGTCGAGGATTTGCATACGATTGTCGAAACGTTAGATTTTCCTGACCGTTTTATTCTGGTAGGGCATTCTTTCGGTGGTTCCATCTGTGTGGAATATGCCAATGCTTACCCGGAACGGCTGGAAAAGCTGGTGCTGGTGGCGACTGCCGGGGAGTTCCCGCTGCCAAGAGCAGTCAGCTTGCTGTCCAGGGTACCTACCAGTGTGTTTCGCCCGGTCTGGCGCTATCGTCCTCGCTGGAATGCCGAAGTGCATGTGATGAAGCGGATGCTGCTCAATAACCTGCGTCAGTGGCAGGGCTGGTCGCTCATGCGCAATATCACCACACCTACACTGGTCATCACCGGAGAGCGTGATAATTACTTCCCACGCTTTGTATTTGATGATGTGGGTAAAATGATCCCTCATGCCGAAGTAGTGGATGT
>JBGSXK010000222.1:0-6009 GCA_041751455.1 Anaerolineae bacterium | reverse complement strand
TCCGCGCTGGCAAGCAGTTGGTTTTCAGCGGTAGGTTCATCGCCTGTTGGGTGATTGATGATGCGCGTACCTTTGCCCGTCACCGCGTCAATCTTGAAAATGGCAATGGTATCTTCGCGGGTGCAGTACACGGCCACCGGTGCAGCTACGTCTTTGGTCTGGCTGTTGTTGATGCGGCCATCATAGAGGTTGGTTGCGGGTGGGCCAGCTACAGGTGCTGCCCCTGGGGGTGCAACGTAGGTGGGCAGTCCGGGGCATGTCCCTGTGAAGGTCTGTATTTGTTGGGGGAAGCCGTTACCCGCCGGGCTGATGATGTAGAAAATAATCGGATTGAACTGCGGAGCAGAGTCCCAGGGCGTGGTGCCAATCATGCCGCCAGCATAGTTTCCCAGAAAATTGGAATAGCTGAAGTTGAAAATCTGCCTGCCGGAGCCATCGGTTGCCCGTAGTACGATCTGTTCCATCCCTGTGCCGGTCGTATCCCGGTCGAGAATGTGAGCCCCGGTGCCCGCCGCTGTAAAGTCGTTACAGGTTATCGCAACAGTCCCCTGATAATCCTGGGCCATTACTACTCCAAAACTGACCAGCAAGCTTATCAGAACTGCAAAAACAATTATTTTTGTGCGCATATGTCCTCTTGACACGCGATGAGAAACACCTAATGGTGTAATCAATGTAGCACAAAGTAGCACAAAATCCTTACGAAAACCAAAAATATGTTACGATTTACAACCCGGCGGCATCCACTATAATCTCTCTGGTGCGTGCAAGCTGTTCCAGCACTTCCAACAGACGAAGCTGCCACGTGATTTCGTTCATCGGCACTTCGACCGCCGTGCGCGTCACAGTGATATCATCGCCCAGTTGAGCCTGCAACTGGCTGCGGTTGACATCGGGCAGGTAGGGGAGTTTCACCAGCACCCTGTCATCGGGTGCAGAGACAGCAGTTGCCCCGGCGGCCTGGGCCAGCAGCTTCACGTCAATCTGGTACATCAGGTTCTCGGCGGCGGGGGGCAGCGCGCCGAAGCGATCCCGCAGCTCCTCGCGCATCAGGTCTACATCTTCACGCTGCGCCAGGCTGCCGACACGCCTGTAGATTTGCAGGCGCAGCGCCATCTCCGGTATCCAGTTGGTGGGCAGGTAGGCCGGGAGCGGCAGGTCAATCGCCACGCTGCTTACCGCAACCGGCAGCACTTCCTCGGCCTTTTTGCCACCTTTCAGGTCTTTGATCGACTGTGAGAGAAGCTGCGTGTACAGATGCAGCCCAATCGCCGCCACATGGCCGGTCTGCCGGGTGCTAAGGATGTCGCCCGCGCCGCGCAGTTCCAGGTCACGCATGGCGATCTGCATCCCTGCGCCCAGGTTCGTATTCTCTGCCAGTGTTTCCAGGCGCGCGCGCGCTTCCGTGTTCAGCCGCCCATCTCCCGCATGGAAGAAGTAAGCGTAGGCCTGCTGCGCGCTGCGTCCCACCCTCCCACGCAGTTGATAAAGCTGCGCCATGCCAAACCAGTCCGCCCGATCCACAATCAGGGTGTTGGCGTTGGGGATGTCAATACCGCTTTCGATAATGGACGTACTCACGAGCGCGTCATAATCCCCCCGCCCAAAGGAGATCATGACTTTTTCCAATGTACGCTCGTGCATCTGCCCGTGCCCGATAATCGTGCGCAGTTCCGGTACGATGCGTTCCAGCCACTCCCGCGCGGTATCAATCGACTGCACCCGATTATGCACAAAGAAGATTTGCCCGCCGCGTTCCAGTTCGCGCAGCACCGCCTGCCGCACCAGCCGTTCATCAAACGGCCCCACATAAGTGATAATTGGTAAACGTTCTTCAGGCGGCGTTTGGATAGTGCTGATGTCACGCACTCCGGCCAGGGCCATATACAAGGTGCGTGGGATCGGCGTAGCAGTTAATGTCAGCACATCCACCTGTGTACGCAGGCGTTTGAAATGTTCCTTGTGCGTTACCCCAAAGCGCTGTTCCTCGTCGATAATCACCAGCCCCAGGTCTTTCAGCGTCACATCATTGCCCAGCAAACGATGCGTGCCAATAATAATATCAATTTCGCCTGCGGCTAATTTCGGCAGCAGACGCGACTGCTCCTCGCGGGTACGGAAGCGTGAAAGCATCTCCACTTTGATTGGAAATGCGGCCAGGCGCTGGTTGAAGTTCTCATAATGCTGCTGTGCCAGCACTGTCGTCGGCACCAGTACCGCCACCTGTTTGCCATCCATCACCGCTTTAAAGGCTGCCCGCAGTGCGACCTCGGTCTTGCCATAACCGACATCCCCACAGATCAATCGATCCATCGGGTGAGGCTGCTCCATATCATCCTTGACCTCACGCACCGCGCACAGTTGATCCTCAGTCTCGACATAAGGGAAACTCGCTTCCAGTTCATGCTGCCAGGGCGTATCCGGGCTGAAGCTGTACCCCTGTGAGGCGGAGCGCTGGGCATACAAGCTCAGCAGTTCGCGCGCTTCTTCTTCCACTGCTTTCTTCGCCTGGCTCTTGATCTTGATCCAGTCCGGCTTGCCCAGTTTACTTAAGGCAGGTGGGCGATCATCTGGCCCGATATAGCGCGTGAGGCGGTCTGCCTGATGAATCGGCACGAACAGCATATCTGTTCCGCCATACTCCAGCAGCAGATATTCACGCTCGTTACCCTCAATAGTGCGGCGGCGCATCCCACCAAAGCGCCCAATACCATAATCGACATGCACTACATAATCGCCATCCTTGAGGTCGGCGTAAGTGGATTCGGGTACACGTGGGCGCTGGCCAGTCTTACGGCGGCGCGGCTCTGGCCTGCTCCAGCCAAAGATTTCATGATCGGTCAGCAGATGTGTCGTGCCCTCGCTGGTATGCAAGCGCCAGCCCTCTTGCAGCGCACCGTTGACAAACAGCAGCGCGTTCGCTTCTGGTGGCGTCGGGACATCGGCCACAGGCGGCCGATGGCTGCCTTCCTGCTCCTGCCAGATTTCCGCGAGACGCTCCGCCTGTCCCGTCACAACCACGATACGCTCACCTTCATGACGCATCACGCGCAGGCCATCCAGCATGGACTTTAACTGCCCGCCAAAGCGCTGTTCTGGCGCGAAAAGGCTTCTCAGGCCAGAATCTGCCGTTTCTTCGGCTAGCGGCTCATCCTCACTGTAACTGGCATACCCCAGGTGGGTAGTGGTGCGTTGTTCCATTTCCTCCACCAGAGCGTCCCAGGTCACATAGGGCAGGGGATAATCCGGCGGCAACAGCCCGCTTTCCAGTTTGTCAGCGCGGGTTTTCAGCGCGCCTTCCTCAATGCTCGCGATGGTATCACGCAGTTCCGACCAGTCCTCCACGACGATCAGCGCGTTATCCGGCGCATAATCCAGCAGGCTGACCGGATTCGGATACAGGTAGGGGAGGTAATGCTCGATATGCGGGAAAACCCCACCCTGCGCCAGCGCGTCCTGATCCTGGCGCGGACTGGTTACATCGCTTTCGATAGGGGGCAGCGCCTCGAACCAGGGACGCAGATGATCCAGCAGCGGCTCGACCTGCTCCGGCAGTGCCTCCCGCGCGGGTGTGATTACCACATGCGGCAGCTTACCTGTAGAACGCTGGCTGGCCGCGTCAAAGCTGCGCAGGCTGTCAATTTCGTCGTCGAAAAACTCGATGCGGGTCGGGCTTTCAGCGGCAACCGGGTAAATATCGACAATCCCGCCCCGACGGCTGAATGTGCCCGGCTCCAGAACAACCTGTGTGGGTTCATAACCCAGCCCATAAAAGCGCGCCAGCAGCTTCTCAATCGTATGACGCTGACCATTCATTAAAACCAGTGTGCTGCGCCGGAAACTGTTTACAGGCAGCGTGCGCTGCATGATCGCCCGCGCCGAGGTCACAATAAGTGGGTGCGCTGTTGTATCCGCGAAGTCATCCGGCGGCATCAGTGCCGCCAGGGTGGCGATACGGTTGCGAATGACATTCTCGCCCCATGGGGCGCGCTCATAGAACAGGGGAGTCGGCTCGGCAAAGCGATGGATCGGCACATCAGGCAGCCATACCGGAAGCTGCTCCGCCACATTGTATGCCCGGTCTACCCGTGCGGTCACATAGATCACCGGGCCATCCCAGTCGCGCGCCAATGCACCCAGCACGAAAGGCCGCGCCGCACGGATCACGCGAAGGTCATCCACCGCTGCGCCGTTCCGAAGCTGATCAATTAAAGTGCGATAGACAGCGCTGCCGCGCAGGAGGTCGAGTAAGCCTGTAAGTTGCATCATGTCCTGATTGATCTATTGAATAAAAGGGTAGGAGGCTGGAAATGATTACAGCCGCAAAATGACACACCTGCGCATAGCGGGTGTGCCAGCCGACCTTTTATTGTACTGCGAAATGATTAAAAGAGTCTTGGAATCGCTGGTATCAGGCTAGGATAAGGGGTCTTTGCACAAGGTGTCAGGATATATCGTGCTTTATTCGGGTAACATAATCTGGCGTTGCAATCCCGCGCTGACCCAGCAGCATGTTCAACTGAGATGCATGTCCGTGCACATGCCGCAGGCTGTACACAAGCAATTCCAGGAAACTGCACTCCCCCCATCCAAACGCACAGTGCCGCGCCGCCATTTCTTCCGTCAGCGCCTCAATCGTGGCCTCGCATCTCTGGCGGCAATCCCTCAGATACGACTGAAGCTCATCTTTTGTGTAGACTCTTTCGGGCAGCGGGCCGTCGTCGTCCTGCTCGATCAGCGTAAACGGAGCCGGAGGGACAAAGCCTTCCTCCGCGCCGGTCAGGTAAAGGTCGAGCCAGAACAGCGTGTGATAGGTGACATACCAGAATTGCGAAAACTCCGGTTTTGTATCCGGCGTTTGCCACAGCGAAGCCTGCCACAGTGCGTCCGGGCAGGTACTTACCGTAGCCGCGAGATAATCAATCACCGCCCCAAACTGCTGCCAGAGAGCCGTTTTTATTGTGTCATCCATTGGAAACCTGTCTTCGTCCTTCAGGGAAAATGGAGGCGCTTGCCTTCATTCCGCTATACGCATCTCCAGTTCGCGCGCTCTGGGGTGCTGTGGATTAAGCCGCAGCGCCTCCGCCAGCGCCTGCCGTGCGTCGTCGTGCTGCCCCTGCCCCAGCAGGTATTCCGCCAGCGTAACATAACGCTGGACGGCCTTTTTCGTACTGCCCAGCGTCTCATAAGCCTGTGCGATGCTCTGCTGTTCGTCGGTCAGTTCTGGCTTCAGGCTCACTGCCCGCTCACGCTGGCTGATCGCTTTCGTCACATCACCCGCCTGCACATACAGCCCCGCCGCTTGTAAATGACGCTGTGCTGCCTCGTCCACCCGTCCCAGCCCGCGCAGCACCCCGGCCATCTTTTCCAGTGGGGCAGGGTCTTCCGGCGCGAGTTCGTGGGCGCGTGTGTAGAGTGCCAGTTCCTCTTTAGGATTGCTTTTGGGCTGCTTGCGGGTTGCTTCCTGAATATCACCGTTATAACGTGACATGGCCGCGACAATACCCTCCGCCAGCCACGTCTCTACAGCATCCGCCGCTTTAATGGCGACTTCGTCTGCCAGAATATCATCATCGCCGCTGAAGGCTTGCAGTACATAATCCCGGCCCTGCATCCGTCCCGGCGGGCGACCAATGCCGAAGCGTATCCGGTTAAAATCCTGTGTTCCCAGATGCTGGATGATGTTCTTCAGCCCGCCCTGGCCGCCCGCACTGCCACTCGCGCGCAGGCGCAGTGTGCCCAGCGGCACATCCAGATCATCAGAGATCACCAGTAGATTCTCTGGTGCGATCTTATAAAAATCCATCAGCCCGCGCACCGCCTCACCGCTCAGGTTCATGTAGGTCTGTGGCTTGGCGAGCAGCACCCGCTTGCCCTTGAGGGTGCTGCTTGCCGTGAGCGCTTTTTTCTCGGTCTTATCAAAGCGCAATTCATAACGCCGCGTCAGTTCATCCAGCACACGCCAGCCGACATTATGCCGCGTTTTTTCATACTGCCTGCCGGGATTGC
>JBGSXK010000221.1:0-4709 GCA_041751455.1 Anaerolineae bacterium | reverse complement strand
GCGGGGCATGCCCCGTGAGCAGTTACGCAGCCAGTTAGGGTTGAAGCAAGTGACGTTTACCGCATTGTTACAGCAGCAAAACACCATTGCCGCTGAAGACAGCCTTCTGCGTTTAAATAGTCATGAAATCACCTTTACCTCCACAGAGCAAGTTCGAATCGCGCAGCTTATGCAGCAGTTCCAGGCCGCACCTTATACCCCACCCTCTTATCAGGAAGCGAAACAAACGGTAGGTGAGCAGGTCCTGCTGGCATTGATTGAACTCGGTGAGATTGTGCAGGTACAGCCGGACATGATTTTTAAGCGGCAGGTTTACAAGGCAATGCGACAAAGTATCCTCGACACGATTGCGCAGCAGGGTCAGATCACCACAGGACAATTCCGTGACCATTTCAACACCACCCGCAAATATGCCATTGGCTTGCTGGAGCACCTCGACCAGCTAGGTGTTACGCGGCGGGCAGGCGAAGCTCGTGTACGCGGCCCACGCGCCTAAGCGTTTTACTTAACCTTCGCCAAATTCCTGATCACCCCAGGCATATTCCGGCTCCAGGGCATTGGCGGTGGCGGTATCCACCTCCACCCGTTCAATCTTCGCCCCCAGCCCCAACAGCTTTTCGTCCACCAGCTCATAGCCCCGGTCAATCTGCTGCACGTTGTTGATGCGGGTTTCACCTTTTGCAGCCAGTGCTGCCAGCAGGATTGCCATGCCAGCGCGAATATCCGGGCTGGAAATATTTGCCGCACCCCGGAACACGGTTGGCCCCTGCACCAGCACACGATGCGGATCGCACAGAGTCACACGCGCCCCCATACGCACCAGCTTATCGGTGAAAAAAAAACGGCTTTCATACATCCAGTCATGGAACATCACCGCACCTGCGCTTCGGGTCGCTACGACCAGAGCGATACTCATTAAGTCCGGCGGGAATCCCGGCCACGGCTGCGCTTTAATCACCGGGACACGTCCGCCCAAATCGGGCACTATGGTCAGGGATTGGTGAGCAGGGACGAAAATATCCTGTCCACGTGTCTGCCAATGAACACCCAGACGCTCAAACACCAGTGCGACCATATCTAATGACTGCGGGTCGGCCTCTTTAATGAGCAGTTCTCCCCCAGTGACAACTGCCGCGCCAATGAAGCTGCCCACTTCCATAAAGTCCGCGCCAACACGAGCCTCACCCCCATGCAGGCGATTCACGCCATTAATCGTAAGCTGGTTAGAGCCAGTGCCCTCTATCTGCGCGCCCAGCGTATTGAGCATCACACACAGATCCTGCACATGCGGCTCACTGGCTGCGTTACGGATTACCGTCGTGCCACTTGCCAGCACTGCCGCCATGATGGCATTTTCGGTAGCAGTGACACTAGCCTCACTCAACAGAATATCCGCGCCAACCAGCCCATCCGACTGCATGTGCAGTAAACCGTTCTCCAGGTCCACCTCTGCGCCCAACTTACGCAGGGCAAGCGCATGAGTATCCAACCGCCGCTCACCAATCGAGTCCCCACCCGGCAGCGGCAGGTAAACTTCGCCCAGGCGGCCCAGCAGCGGCCCGGCAAACACGACACTGGCGCGAATTCTTGTTGCGAGTTCCCGGTCAAGCACAGCAGTTTTGAGGTCACGCGCCTGCACCCGCACTGTCTTTGCGCCTGTCCATTCCACTTCCACACCTAACCTACGCATAATCTCTATTACAATTCTTACATCACCAATATTGGGCACGTTATGAAGTATCACTGGTTCATCCGTCAGCAGACAGGCGGGCAGCATCTTCAGCGCTGCGTTCTTGTTCCCACTGGCGGTAATCTCCCCATGCAGTGGATGCCCTCCATGAATTACAAACTGCTGCATCGTCATTATCCTTTGTTCCTTAATAACACCGGGTCGCCGATGGCTGTGCCCAACCGCGCCGCACAGTGGCCTTGATTGATCGCCACTTCCAGAAACCCACTGCTGCCCACAATGGCCAGTGCTTCGCCAGGCAGGCTTTCACTATACGTGCGCCGAATACCATAGAAAACCTGGTTGTTGAGTTCTAACTCGACCTTTGTCCCGTCAAATTCGGTCTGCGGCAGGGAGCTGCCGAAACGGGCAGCCAATTTCAGCCTGCGCTCAGTCACCCAATCCAGCATACCAATACTGGTAATGACATTACCAAAATGGTCAATATGCATCACTTCACCAGTAACACCATCAGCCGTCAGAGCGAGTTGTGGCGGAGAGAAATCCGACAATGTCGGTAGTATCGTGCCCAGATTGTCCAGTGGTACGCCTCCCGCCAGATGTGCCGCCGCTGGCGCGAAAATATCACGGCCATGAAAAGTACCGCTGACCACTGTCTTACGGTAGCCAGGGTTATTGAGTTCGACAGCCTGATAAGCACCTATTTCAGCCAGTGTATATCCTAGCACCCCATTATCCGGCGCAACAAAAATATAGCTGCCTGCCTGCACAGCCACCGGGCGACGTTCACTACCTACACCAGGATCAACCACCACCAGAAAAATCGTACATGCCGGGAAATAATAATATGCGCTCAGCAGCGCAAACGCGCCCTGCCGTATATTCTGCGGCGCAATAGCATGGGTCAGGTCAATCACGCTGGCTTCCGGGCAAATACCCCGTATCACGCCCTTCATTACACCTACATAAGTATCCTGAAGGCCAAAATCTGTCAGCAGTGCAATAGTGCGACTCATCTCAACAACCTGCTCTCCGAAAAGGTATTGTAGCATCTCGTTGACAGGTCTGACATGCTTCGCTATACTGTGGGCTGTGAAACGGCTGGATGAAGTCATGTTTATTACACCCCACCATCACCAATCCCATAATCCCTGTCAGGTGTTGGTCAGTCTGTAGAGCTGTCACGTTTTTTCGTTTTGAGCCAATCAGCCCCGCACCTGCGGGGTTTTTGTTTTGATAGCAGAAAGGATAAGTCATGCTGGCGGTCATCGACTATGGTGCGGGCAACTTACGCAGCGTACTTCACGCCCTCAACCACCTGGGCGTAAAGAATATGCGGCTGGTGCGCGACCCGCAGGGCCTGAAAAATACAGACAAAATCATCCTCCCAGGGGTGGGAGCCTTCGGCGCAGGGATGCAAAAGCTGCATGAGCAAAACCTCATCCAGCCCATCAAGGATGCGATAAATAGAGGTGTTCCCTATCTGGGCATCTGCCTGGGTATGCAGTTTTTGTTCGAGCAAAGCGATGAAATGGGCATCCATGAAGGATTTGGTTTGCTAGCGGGTTGCGTCACGCGCTTTTCGCCCAATCTCGGCTTAAAGGTGCCACACATGGGCTGGAATCAGCTTAAGGTAGAAAAGTCCTCCTCCCTGCTTCACGACATCCCCGCAGGCAACTGGGTCTATTTCGTTCACAGTTATTACTGCGCTCCGGCCAACCGCAGCGACGTGCTGGCAAGTGTCGATTATGGCCTCCCGTTTACCGCCGCTGTCCAGCGTGATAATATCTTTGGTGTCCAGTTCCACCCGGAGAAAAGCCAGCGCATCGGCCTGCGATTACTCTCCAACTTCCTGGAGTACACGGCATGATTATCTATCCCTCCATTGATATACGTGGCGGCAAAGTAGTGCGCCTGAAAGAAGGCGACCCCAATCGCCAGATTACATTCAGTGACGATCCGCTTGCTGCCGCAAAAAACTGGATTGACCAAGGCGCACGCTGGATTCACATGGTCAATCTCGATGGAACATTTGCACAAGCCAACAATAACACCACCATCCTCGAAAATGTCGCACGCCTCGGTGTGCCAGTCCAGTTCGGTGGCGGCCTGCGCAGTTTGGACAATATTATCCAGGCCATTAACCAGGGAGCAGCGCGGGTAGTCCTGGGCACGGTGGCGGTCGAACAGCCAGCCATCGTCACCCAAGCACTTGATCGCTGGGGCGCAGAGATGATCTGTGTCGCGCTGGATGCCCGTGATGGAAAGGTCTCGGTGCGTGGCTGGCAGGAAAAAACCGGTCTTACCCCAGTGGAATTTGGTCAGCAAATGGTTGATTTAGGAATCAAACATGCGCTTTATACGGATGTGAACCGTGATGGCGGCCTCGCAGGTTCTAATGTCGAGGGGACAATTGCGCTTGGACAGCAAACCGGATTGCAGGTCATTGCCTCCGGTGGTGTCACTACCGTCGAGGAAATCAGCTCGCTACGCCGCAGCGGCAAGGTGGCAGGCGCGGTCATTGGCATGGCGCTCTACGAAGGGCGTATTACCCTGGAAAAAGCACTTTTAGCCGCTGCGGGAGATAGCAATGCTGACTAAACGCATTATTCCCTGTCTGGATGTTCTGAATGGGCGCGTAGTAAAAGGCATTAACTTCGTGCACCTGCGGGATGCCGGTGACCCGGTGGAACAGGCTGCCATTTATGACCGCGAAGGTGCAGACGAACTGGTATTTCTGGACATCACCGCCTCCCATGAAAACCGCAATACCATGCTGGATATGGTGCGCAGTGTCGCGGATAACGTCTTCATACCATTTTGTGTTGGCGGCGGCATCCGCACTATTGATGATATCCGTGCCACGTTGTTGGCCGGAGCAGATAAAGTTTCGATCAACAGTTCCGCTATCAAAAATCCCGATCTCATTAATGAAGGTGCGTGGGCTTTTGGCAGCCAGTGTATTGTGGTCGCTATTGACCCCAAATGGGTAGATGGCAAGTGGGAAGTGTTCATCAAC
>JBGSXK010000220.1:0-3187 GCA_041751455.1 Anaerolineae bacterium | reverse complement strand
CGGTGAATGTCTTAACGCTGCCTGTGGTACGCCGTTAAGTCCACAAAGCTAACATTAAACCAGGGGCAGACCTGAACCACCTGCCCCTGTTTGATCAGTCATTGTTATAACCACATCAGGGCATCTTCCCAGATTTTATCCAGTTTAACGACCCTGGCTTCTTCTTCCAGTTCAGTACGAATCCAATGCCAGGCCTCATCAGCATCATGGGCATCACTGATGTCAACCAGAGCGCGATTACCGTCAGTTTCGTTCACCGCTGTCACACAGGCCAGTGAGCGGGTAAATTCCAGCAAGTGTTTATCGGCAGTTGTGAGCCAGAACGCATAACGACTGTTGATCCCAATTTCGCGCGGCTCACTCATCTTAAATTTATCCTGTGTTTCGCGTGCCATGCTACGGCTCCACCTGTCACCAATCCTATACACTACCCTATTGTATATCAATGCCGCATACAGGACACGCAAGTTTGTGCTAGATTTACAAGGTTGGAATATCTCCCTTATCCCGTTGGGCTTTCAACAGCAGATCATTAATGGCGAAGAAGGCTTATTCCTGCTTTAAGGCCGCCAGAATTTTAGCCTCTTCACGCTCTTTGTAAAGTTCATCCAAAGGATAGCAACCGGAAACCAGGCCATTGCGCGGCGCGGTGGTACAGTCACTAAAAGTGCGACAGAACTGTTTGCGCTGGAGCGGCCTGCCCGCCAGCACATCGGCAGGCAGATCGGGATAAGAGAGGGTCATACGCCCCAGACCGACAAAATCCGTCTGTCCAGTACGCACAGCATACTGTCCCACATAGGGCAGCCACTCCTGCAGATAGGAATAACCTGATCCAACTACCAGCAGATCGGGGCTATGCTGCTTGAGTGTGGCTGTCGCCTGAATCTGTCGGGCGCAACCGGCCAGAGGGTCTTCTGGTGGCTGGTAGCCATCCGAGGGCGGGAACAGCGCCGGGCGCTGGATGTGCGGCACGTAATAAGGGCTGCCCGCTGTAATGCACACCATACGAATATCAAGCTCAGCCAGCAGGTCAAGGAACTTAAACGGCTCGGTCAGATCAATACCTGTACCGCTGCCATCTCCCCCAAAAGCATAGGGATAACTGCCATTGATCGCTTCCGGCTCGCCCATTTTTTCTGCGCCGGGCCTGAAGGGAATCCAGTCGAAGGCGCTCAGACGTACCCCGATATGCAGTCCGGGAGCGGCAGCGTGAATCCCTTCCGTGAGGCTGCGCAGGAAGCGGGTGCGGTTCTCGAAGCTGCCGCCATATTTGCCGGGGCGATCCACCGCGCTCAAAAACTCATGGCCGAGGTAGCCGTGGCAATGCTTGAGGTCCAGGAAGGCATAACCGGCCTGCTGTGCCAGACAGGCCGCACGGACAAAATCTGCGATCAAACCATCAATCTCGTCATCACTCATCAGGGCGGAATCATCCGTAATACCGAACTTGTGATCCAGCAGGGGGTGACGGTAGAGTGTGCGTGGGTCGAGCCGTTTTTTATCCTGCGGACGGGCAAAGCGCCCGGAGTGGGTCAGTTGCAGGCCAATGAGCAGGTCATCGCTGCGTTCGAAATGTTCTTCATGGGCTTTGACCAGGGTTTCGCGCAGATGTGCCAGATCTTCCAGAGTACTCTCATTAATCATTAACTGGTTCGGGTTGGCACGGCCATCATGCCGCACCGCCACCGCCTCGCCGCCCCAGATCAGCTTGGCCCCGCTGAGGCCGAAGCGCTGCCAGCGGCGAATGGTCAGGTCGGAAGGCCGCCCGTCGGTAGTGCCGTCCCAGCCTTCCATCGGCAGAATCGAGAAGCGGTTGCCGATCCTGATCCCATGGACTTCATAAGGCTGCGCGAGAGGCGCATCCGGCCCAGCTTCAAGCACTTCATCAAAGCCCAGATCAAGGCCGAGGCTTTTAAGATGAGTACGAAAATGGTCAGCCGTTCTCAACTGCGCCACACGACGATATTGCTGTGCCATAGTTTTCTACCATCCGTTTCGGTGTACCACTTCATCAAAAGGTTTACGCCCGCCCTGTTTTGGTGGCGCAGGCGGATTCTTTTCTATATTGGGGTAGCCAAATGAAATCACAATCTTTAAGTCCCAGCTTTTAGGAAAACCCAGGATATCGCGCGCTATCTCTGGCCAGTAGACTGTCGCTGGGCACGAGCCAATACCCATTTCCTGCGCGGCAAGCTGCATGAAAGCCGCAGCCTGCCCTATATCGAACATATTGCGCCAGAAATTTTCATCTTCGGGTGGCGTGAGCAGCACGACACACATGGCCGCGCCAGCGACATGGCGTGTGGAACGCCCAATCTTCGACAGCGCTTCCAGCTTATCGCGCTCGGTCACAACGATAAACTGCCAGGGCTGGCTGTTAAAACCGCTCGGCGCACGCCTGCCCGCGTCCACAATGCGCCGGATGGCTTCCTCAGGCAGCGGCTCATCGGTGAAGTCACGCACAGAATGTTTGTCGCGCACCGCATCCCAGACGGTCATGTGTCCTCCGGCGGAATCACACCTATGGTCAGTAAAACATCGGCATAGATGCGCTGTTCGCCCGTCGCAATCACCAGCGCGGTATTCACTGAGCGCGCCGCCTCATAGAACTCAAAGCGCTTCAGCCTGCTCAGGGTGATTCCCGGAGGTAAAAGCGCCTGAAAATCCGCGAAGATGGGCGGTGTGCCCTCGTCCGGCACCATCGCCTGCGCGGCTTCGATTGGGATTGCCTGTGCCAGCACACCGAGCACCTCTGTTGCCTTTAAAAGTCCGGGTGCAAAGTTGAGGTACACTACAGGTGCGGCAGGATTCGCCCCTGTGGAGAATGGGTAATTACCATCAGCAATCACAATTTGCGCGCCATGCCCGGCAGAGGCCAGCGCCTTCAGAATTTCGGGGTGGGTCAACGCGCCATACAACATCGGTCATAACCTCTTGAAGTGAATGCCACCGTCCACATTAATAATCTCACCTGTCGAGTATGGCAGGTAGCCTTCGGCAATCGCCATCACGACCTTACCCACATCCTCCGGCTGTCCCCAGCGGCGAATGGGAGTCAGCCCATCAGCAATCAGCGCGTCATACTTCGCCGTCACCACGCTCGTCATATCCGTAGCGATAATACCGGGGCGCACTTCATAGACATTGATGCCCTCATTCGCCAGCCTGTCGGCAAACAGCAGCG
>JBGSXK010000219.1:0-3569 GCA_041751455.1 Anaerolineae bacterium | reverse complement strand
TCGGGGAATATCGGGTCGCTGGCCCTGGAACGTACGATATTCCCCAATGGAGTCCCGACAGCCGTTACCTGGCATTTATTGATAAGCAGGCTCAAACGCTGGTCGTCTACGATTCTGAAACGAAAAGTAGTTGGGAAGTTACTGCCAATGTGTCCAGCAGGCATTTTAGCTGGACACCGAACGGCGACCTCACCTACCTGAGGTATCGGCCTGACCTGAGTGGATCATCTTACCCCGTCATATTGGAGATGCATCAGGTGGGACTTCATGGAGAAAATGACAGGGTTATCGCTCAAAACCTATCGGACGCAGGCGATTTTGACTGGTTTATGGATGGGGAACGGGTCGTTATCCTCCTCAGTGACCCCACCAGCCATACATATTTCACGGATGTATATTTATTGAATACCAAAATGAACACCATCGAACTATTGATAGAAACGCAGGATATTGGCCTACAAACTTTATCCATGTTAGCGTTATCCCCTGATGAAAAGTCGATACTTTTATACGGAAACCTTGAAGAGCGTGGGCCATCCTCAGCGCAAATGGTGACCTATGACTTGGAAACGCGGACGGTTCGCAGCCGGATTATCCCAAGTCAGGTCATTTCTCCTAAAAACACGCCATATCTGTGGCCGGGGATACTAGACAGCACTGCCTTCGACTGGGTTGGGGGACAAAGGTGGTTCCTTACCAGCGTGAATACGCCGGGTGGAGAATGCTACAACTATGCGTTGTTCTTCTTTGACATGAGCAATTTGCCGAACAGTTTCTGTATTCCAACTGCGAGCGGAGTGTTTGGCTATCCAGCGATCTCAACGGACTTGAGCAAAATTAGTTATATCACAGCCGATGGCCCCACTCTAATGCACATTATGATTGGGAATGTGCCGCCCGATCTGCTCCACAGGCTGGAGCTTCCCACCAGTGACTAAAGACTGCCGACTGTAGACTACTGACTACAAATACTGCAACACGCTGCCGGGATGCTGGCGCTTATAGGCGCGATAGCCCAGGCACAGCAGCAGCATGATGGGCAGCACGATGGCGGCGATGAGGAACGACTGCGTCAGCGGCGGCAGTTCCGGGTCGGCCAGCAGCGGAGTCAGCAGTTCGATCACGCGCACATGAATCACGTAGAAGAACAGCGCGCTCTGCCCCAGTGTCGCCAGCGCCCATGCCACAGGTGTTTCGTTGAGGATCTCAAAGCGGCTGTGCAGCGCGATCAGCCAGAAGGTCAGGCCGCCGTAAATGAACAGATAGGGCAGATCGGGCGGGTGCTTGCCGAAGATCAGCGGATGGTCGGGGTAGAGGTTGCCAAAGCTGTTGAAGGCAATCACCAGTGCGCCCAATGCCAGCAGCAGCGCCCCCAGGCGCAGGCTGTAACGCGCCAGATCAATCTCGCCATGCGCGACCCTGCGGCCAGAGATGTAGCCGAGCAGCATCACAGGCAGCCAGGGCAGCGCCGGGAACTGTACAAACCACGTATCTTCCAGACTGGGCGCGAGCAGCGCCCCACGCAGCAGGGAGGCTTCACGCGGCCAATCATTGAGAAAATAATAGGTCTGTGTGCCCAGCAGCACGGCGATCATCACGACCACCAGCCAGCGCAGCGGCAGCCAGCGCAGCAGCGCCATCATGCCCAGGCACAGGCCGATTCCGGTCAGCACTGACAGCCGGGTGTGATAATAGGGCGGGTAAAAATCAACGTTCATCACGACGACATCCAGCAGGATGAGGACGAGGCCGCGCACCAGGAAAAAGCGCGTGATCTGCCACTCACCCCAGCCGCGTCTGCGACGCGACTCGGCAAACAGGGCCATGCTGAAGCCGCTGAGCAGAAAGAAAGCGGGCGAGGCCAGTTGGAGCACATAACCCACCCAGCTTTCCGGGGTATCCAGCACAGGCACAATCAGGTTATCCCAACCGAAGGCCACGCGATATTCCAGTTCGTTAATCCACCAGCTTGTATGGCTGAGGAGCATGAGCAGCATGGCAAGACCACGCACAATATCCAGTACCCGTAAACGTTTTGTGCCCGATTCCGACATTCCATCATAACTCGTTTCACTTGCAATCGGGCGCTAGTGTAAGAGCAAAAACGCGAAAAACAAGCCTGACTATTGTCCCGCGTCGGGCGGTTCTCCGAAGCGGAGCAGGTTGCCATCGCCATCCAGCGCGGAAAATTCGTACAGGCCCCAGGGCTTTTTTTCCAGCGCCCCGTTGGGGTGAATCACGTTCGTGGCCTGATATTCGGCATACAGCGGCTCGATGTGACGGACATAGATATAGCAGCTTGTGTTCCGGGGAATATGCGGGTCATCGCACAGCCAGAAGTGGAGCGATATCCCATCGCGGCTGACGCTGGCGTAACTGTCGTATACAAACTCGCGTTTAAAGCCCAGCCGCGCCTCGTAAAAGGTCAGCGTCTGCGTCAGATCGAGCGAAGCCAGCACCGGCGCGGCATAGCGAAATTCGGTTTTTTCTGGCATGATAGCCTCCTCATGTTTTGCTGATTATAGGCTGAAACAGCACATCCGTTCAAGTGATGAATCGAACTTTTCTGATTATTGCGGCGGCGCTGGGCGCGTCAGGCGTGGCGCTGGGGGCATTTGGGGCGCATGGGCTGGCGCAGGTTTTCGAGGCGAATGGACGCGCGGCGACCTTTGGCACGGCGGTGCAGTATCATCTGATTCACGTGGTCGCCCTGCTGGGCTTCGGCCTGCTGAGCCAGCATATCCACAGCCGTTATCTGGCGTGGGCGGGCTGGCTTCTGGTATCAGGCATCATCCTGTTCTCAGGCAGCCTCTACATACTGGCAATTTTCGACCTGGGCATCATGGGCGCGGTGGCTCCGCTGGGCGGCGCGGCCTTCATCGGGGGCTGGCTGTGTCTGGGGCTGGCGGTGTGGGAAACAAAGTAGGGTCCCTGGTGGATGCTCATCGTGCCTGAGCTTATACCAGCGCGAAATCCTCTTCGCTGCACACACGCAGCACATTTGCCAGTTCATGGCCGATGACCTGCACCGTGTCACCTACTCTGAGTTGCAGCGGGCCATTGAACGGCGCGCGCGCGATCAAATGAAAACGGGTGCCGGGCTTCAGCCCCAGCTCATCCAGGTAGCTGAGGACATTCCCATCGTGGGAGTTAGCGCGGCTGATCACCAGATCACGCCCGGCTCCGACATTGCTCAATGGTTCATCCCTGACACGCGGCATCACCCCATCAGCATTGGGGATCGGTTCACCGTGAGGGCAGCGGCGCGGATAACCTGCCATATGCTCCATACGGTTGACCAGTGTATCGCTGACCACCGGGCCGAGTTCGTCCGCCGCTTCATGCACCTCGTGCCAGCCGAATTTCATCACATCTACCAGGAAACGCTCGACCAGACGGTGACGGCGAATGCTTAACAGGGCTTCGCGTTCCCCCTCCGGGGTCAGGTAAATGCCGCGATAGGGTTCGTGTTCCAGATAACCCGCTTCTTTCAGGCGCTGCACCATGCGTGTCACCGCCGGGGCAGAAACATGCATCACTTCAGCCAGTGCGGAGGTGGAAACGTAGGG